>JAXJYT010000001.1:0-8755 GCA_036306845.1 Acutalibacteraceae bacterium
TCCTTGTGTACGTCAAGGTGATTCGGTGCTATGTTGGTAACAACAGCAACGTCAGGGCTCTTTCTCATAGAAATAAGCTGGAAGGAAGAAAGCTCTACCACAACGAAGTCTTCGGGACGAATTTTTTCTATTTCGGGAAGCAGAGGCTTTCCAATATTGCCGCCAACGTGTACGGTTTTGCCCTCCGCCTCAAGCATTTTGGCGATAAGGGTTGTAGTAGTGGTCTTTCCGTCACTGCCCGTAATCGCGAAAATCGTAGCGGGGCAGAGGTCGAAAAACACCTCCATCTCACTTGTAACGGCGATACCGCGCTTGCGCGCCGCCTCCAATTCGGGAAGATGGAAATTCATGCCGGGTGTGCGGAAAATCATATCGGCTTCTAAATTGCTTAAATAATCCTCGCCAAGCTTTAATTCTGCGCCTGCCGCTTCAAGCTCGTCGGCAACAGGACCTAACTGCGTGCGGTCACGCTTGTCGCAGGCAATAACACGCGCGCCTTGCTTTAAAAAATCAAAAATAAGCGGAGTGTGACTTATACCAATGCCAAGCATTGCAATTTTTTTACCCTTTAACTGACTGAAAAACTGCTTATGGTCCATAAAAAAAGTCCTTTCGTGCAATTATTGAAGTGTTTTCGCAAGGTCGCTTTGCGGCTCCAAGCCCTTCATTTCAACGTATTTTTCCAAAGTAACACCAAGCTTGTTTATGTCCTTCGCGGCGTTAATACCCACAAAGCGCCAATGCCACGATTCGTAGATTACGCCCGTTTCGTTTATTTTATCCTTTGGATAGCGAAGTATAAAACCATAGTCCTCGGCATTTTCACACATCCAGGTGAACATCGGTTGACTCTCAAACCAATCGTCCGCCTTATTAAAATCGGCGCAAAAGCCCGTATTATGCTCGCTTGTGCCGGGACGCGCTACTATAGATGCCGCCTTTGCCTCGTCACCGCCCCATTTGTTCACTTGGTTTTGGAACAAAATATTTTGTGTAGCGTAATTTCTGAACGGCGACCACACATATAGCTTAACACCCTCACTCTGAGCGGCGGCAACCATAGCGGTAATATACGGATAAACGCTCTTGTGGATTTGTGTAACGTTATTATTGTTGCGGTATTTCGGGTCGATTTCCACAAGATTTGCGCGAATGCGCGAATCGTAGTCATCGGGTAGGGGATTATCGGCATTTATAACCGATAACAGTGTGAAATCAGGGTCAAGCGAAACTGCTAACTGATTAGGAGTATGGGTGTTTGCAGGTTCGCTCGACGGTGTGCTTGACTGTGCATTGGCGGAGGTATCCGACGTGACACTTGAGCCGTTGCCGATAGCCTCGGGCTCGCTATCGGTTGAAACCTCATTCGAGGTTTCAACCTCGGATATTAAAGATTCGTTTCCCGTAGGTCCATTATCGTTAACCGCCTTTTTAATAAGTGACACGGCTAAAACCACAACGGCTATCGTTGCCGCCAATACTGCGGCAACACAGGCTAAAAATATTCTGCGGCGAATAATCGCTTTCTTTCTTTTCTCGGTCATTTAAATCCCTCTTTTATATATGCGGCAGAGCCGCACCGAAACTCTTCACTTTTAACTATTCACTCTTGAAGAATAGAAGCTATTCGTCAAGCTTAAGAACCGCCATAAAGGCATCCTTCGGTACTTCTACCGATCCTAAGCGGCGCATCTTCTTTTTGCCTTCCTTTTGCTTTTCAAGAAGCTTTTTCTTACGGGTAATATCACCGCCGTAGCACTTTGCAAGCACATCCTTGCGCATTGCCTTTACGGTCTCTCTCGCAATGATTTTACCGCCTATTGCTACCTGAATCGGTACCTCAAAGAGCTGGCGCGGAATATAATCCTTAAGTTTCTCGGCGATTCTTCGTGCGCGAGGATATGCATTGTCAGCGTGTACGATAAACGAAAGCGCATCAACGGTATCACCGGCAAGCATAACATCAAGCTTTACAAGGTTGGATTTCTCATAGCCCTTAAACTCATAATCATAGCTTGCATAGCCTTTTGTACGGGATTTAAGCGCATCAAAAAAGTCGTAAACAATTTCACCCATTGGTAAAATATAGTGGATATCAACGCGGTCGCCCATATATTTCATATCAAGGTACTCACCGCGGCGTTCCTCGCAAAGCTGCATAATGGTTCCGACGTAATCGCTCGGCGAATATATGTGCACGTTCGCAACGGGCTCCAAAGCCTCACTTATGCTTGCAGGCTCAGGATAGTTTGTAGGGTTATCCACCATAACGGTAGAGCCATCTGTAAGATTAAACTGATATTCAACGCTCGGCGCGGTGGTGATAATATCAAGGTTATATTCCCTTTCAAGACGCTCCTCGATAATTTCCATATGCAAAAGTCCAAGGAAACCGCAACGGAAGCCAAAGCCCAACGCGGTAGAGGTTTCAGCTTCAAAAAGCAGAGAAGCATCATTAAGCTGAAGCTTATCAAGCGCCTCGCGTAAATCGGGATATTTTGCGCCGTCGGCGGGGTATATACCGCAGAAAACAACGGGCGTTGCCTTACGGTAGCCGGGCAGAGCCGCATCCGCGGGGGCATCGGCAAGCGTTATCGTGTCACCGACACGCGCTTCCGAAACGGTTTTGATGGATGCCGCAAGGTATCCAACCTCACCCGCCTCTAAATATTCGCACGGCTCAAGACTCATAGCGCCCTTGCGACCAAGCTCTACGATATCAAAATCGGCGCCTGTCGCCATCATCTTTATGGTATCACCCGTTTTAATTTTACCGCTTACAACACGGAAATATACTATAACACCCTTGTAAGCGTCGTAATAAGAGTCAAATATAAGCGCCTTTAAGGGAGCGTTACGGTCGCCTTTAGGCGCGGGAACGCCGTTTACAATAAGCTCTAAAACCTCTTCAACGTTAAGTCCCGTTTTTGCCGAAATTAGCGGCGCTTCATCGGCGGGAATTCCAACAACGTCCTCAATTTCTGCCTTAATACGCTCAGGCTCGGCAGAGGGTAGGTCGATTTTGTTGATAACGGGCAATATTTCAAGTCCGTGGTCGACCGCAAGATAGGTGTTGGCAAGCGTTTGCGCCTCAATACCCTGCGAAGCATCAACCACAAGAATTGCGCCCTCACAGGCGGCAAGACTGCGCGAAACCTCATAATTAAAGTCAACGTGTCCGGGGGTGTCTATCAGATTAAGCTCATACTGCTTACCATCTTTAGCGTTATAGTAAAGGGTTACGGCGTGCGCCTTTATGGTAATACCGCGCTCGCGCTCCAAATCCATACTGTCAAGCAGCTGCTCCTGCATATCCCGAAGCTCTACCGACTGCGTAAGCTCTAAAAGGCGGTCTGCGAGTGTTGATTTACCGTGGTCGATATGCGCTACTATACAAAAGTTTCTTATGTTTTCAAGTGGAAAGGACAAGGCAAATTTCTCCTCATATTTAATATTAATAATTATTTTAACATAATTAGATACATATTACAAGAAAAAAGTGCGATTTTGCACTCATAAATAAACTTAAAAAAATGTGTGCAATTATTGAGATTGTATGGTATAATACTTAAGTTAGGGGTGAATACTTTTGGCAAAAAAGAAAAAATGGCTTAAATTCCGCCACAAAGTAATAACTGCAGTTGCAGGATTTTTCTTTGGTCCTGTTGTAAGGCTGCGTTATAATATAGATATCAAAAAATTTAAAGAGCAAGGAAAACGGCAATACTTTGTGATGATGAATCACCAGACTGCCTTTGACCAGTTTTTTATTGGTCTTGCCTTCAAGGGCCCCATTTACTATGTCGCGAGTGAGGATTTATTCTCTAACGGTTTTGTTTCAAGTCTTATAAAGTACGTGGTAGCGCCTATTCCGATAAAAAAGCAACGCACCGACGTCGGTGCAGTTATGAACTGTATCCGCGTTGCGCGCGAGGGTGGCACTATAGCCATCGCGCCGGAGGGTAACCGTACTTATAGCGGTAAGACCGAGTACATAAATCCTGCTATTGCGCCTCTTGCCAAAAAGCTAAAGCTGCCTATTGCACTTTTCAGAATAGAGGGCGGATACGGTATACATCCGAGATGGAGTGATACCGTAAGACATGGTAAAATGCGCGCTTACGTTTCATCTGTTTTAGAGTATGAGGATTATAAGAATCTGTCAGATGACGAGCTGTACGAAAAAATCTGTGACGGGCTTTATGTAAACGAAGCCGTTGCCGATGCCACCTTCGAGGGTGAGCATCTTGCCGAGTACATAGAACGTGCGATGTATGTGTGTCCCGAGTGTGGACTTTCACGCTTTGAATCGTGTGATGACACGGTAAAATGTCTTAAATGCGGTAGAGAAATACGCTATCTCCCCGATAAGCGCACCGTTGGTACTAACTGCGAATGGCCGTTTGAATTTGTAAACGATTGGTATGAATATCAATGTGATTATGTAAACCGACTTGATGTTGATGATTATGTTGCAAATCCTATGTACAAGGAACGCGGAAGTCTTACCGACGTTATAGTGTACAAGGCGAAAAATCTGCTTCGTGAGGATTGCGAAATTTCACTTTTCGCTGATAAGCTTGTGATTGACGGCGGTAAGCCAAACGAGCTTGTTTTACCTTTTGGTGAGGTTGTTGCGGTATCGGTTTTAGGGCGAAACAAGCTTAACGTTTATCACGGAGAGCGGCTGTATCAGATTCGCGGTGATAAGCGTTTTAATGCGCTCAAATTTGTAAACATATATTATAGGTACAAAAATGTAAAGAGGGGCGAACAAAATGCAAAATTTTTGGGACTTTAGTGCCTGGGGCAGTATAAATTTAGTTGCCGTATTGCTTATCAGTCTGCTTGTGGCAAACGTTATTAAGCGCAGTATTAAATTTTTACGCGTATCCCTTATACCTACGTCGGTGTTAGGCGGTATGCTCTTGCTCATTTTTGCGGGCATATATGATTTAATAACGGGTGACATACTTTTTGAAACCGCATATTTCGGCAAGGACGGATATGCCACGCTCGAAACCATTACTTATCATACTCTGGCGCTCGGCTTTATAGCGTCTTCCTTTAAGACCGCTAACGGAAAGCTTTCCAAAAAGCGTACGGTGGAAATATTTAATACGGGTGTTACCACCGTTTCTACCTATCTTTTGCAGGCGGTTGTGGGCTTCGGTATCACAATGATTGCGGCGCTTGTTATGAAGGGCTTTTTTGAGGCGGCAGGCGTGCTTTTGCCCTTTGGATACGGTCAGGGCACGGGTCAGGCTATGAACTACGGCAATATATATGAGACCGAATACGGTTTTGTAGGCGGCAAGAGCTTTGGCCTTACCGTTGCGGCGTTGGGATTTTTAAGCGCAAGCATTGGTGGTGTTATTCATCTTAATATACTTAAAAAACGCAAGAAAATTAAAATATACGGTGAAGATGAGTCGGCGCTCAACGAAAGTCAGGTACAGGGCAGTAACGAAATCCCGATGCAAGGCAGTATGGATAAGATGACCGTGCAGGTTGCTCTTGTTATGGGCGCATATCTGCTTACCTTTCTGTTTATGTTCTTGCTTGGTAAACTTCTTCCGGGTATGAAGGCGGTAATATACGGCTTTAACTTCCTGTTGGGTGTGCTTTCTGCAACGCTTGTTAAAATTGCCATAAATACCTTTAAGCGTATGGGCGCTATAAAAAAGGAGTATATAAACGATTTCCTTATGACCCGAGTAAGCAATTTCTTCTTTGATATAATGGTTGTAGCGGGAATTGCAGCTATACGCCTTGGTATCCTACAACAGTATTGGGGTATAATGCTTGTTTTAGGTGTTGTTGGTCTTATAATTACCTATTTCTATAATCTTTGGATTGCAAAGGTGCTGTTCCCCGAATATCAGCAAGAGCAGTTTTTGATGATGTACGGTATGCTTACGGGGACTGCGAGTACGGGTATCATACTTCTTCGCGAAATCGACGGTGATTTTAAAACCCCCGCCGCCGATAATATGGTATATCAGAATTTCCCCGCTATTGTGTTCGGCTTCCCGATGATGCTGCTTGCGACACTTGCTCCGCAAAAGCCGATGCTGACACTCATAATTTTAACTGCATTTTTCGTGGTAATGAATATAATACTGTTCCGCAGTAAAATTTTTAAACGGCGAAAGCTTAAATAGATTCAGGCTAAAAAAGCCTCGAAATTGCGGGGCTTTTTGAATATGATTTTTTCAACAAAATATAAACGAAGCGTATTGACTGCGTACGCATTCTTTTATTAAAATAAAATTGGCATATGTCAAATATGCCCTACGAGGTGTTGTTAATGAAACATTTATGGAATGAAGCTTTACTTGACGGCAAGTGGGAGCTTTACTATGACAAGGCGGAAAAAGCATACGATTTGTATTGCGCTACACGTGATGCTTTAGCGAAATCGGAACTTAAGAAAATTGCGGGTAGCGTACCCGGTAATTTCGAGCTTGATATGCTTGATGCGGGACTTATAGAGGACCCATTTTATGCCGATAACGTGTTGGCGCTTCAGGAGCTTGAGGATACTTATTTGTGGTATGCTACAACCTTTACTGCCGATATAAAGGAAAGGCGTGAATATTTCCTTCTTTTTGAAGGTATCGACACCTTTGGCGAAATCTATCTTAACGGTGAAAAAATCGGCGAGAGCGACAACGCGCTTGTGCCATTCGAGTTTGAGGCAAAGGGCCTTAAATGCGGTGAGAATGAGTTGGTGGTAAAAATTACACCCGATTTTATCGAGGCGCGTAAGCATAGGGATGAATTTGCCTCTACAGATAATATTCGTATCGGCTCTCTTAATATAAGAAAAGCGCCGCATACGTACGGTTGGGATATTATGCCCCGCATTGTATCCGGCGGTATCTGGCGTAGTGTAAAGCTTGTTGAAAAGCCACTTGACCGCATTGATGATTTTTATCTTTATACAGATTGGATATACGATAACAAGTGTGCGTTGACAGTAAAATATAACGTTACATTGTCAGGCTTTCGTGCTAAGGATTATGAGATTTCGGTATACGGCGAATGCGGTGACAGTAACTTCAGTAACAAAGCGATGCTTTGGCATACCACGGGCGGAATGGGTATAAAGTTTGATGAGCCTAAGCTCTGGTGGCCACGCGGTATGGGTGACCCGAATCTTTACAAGGTTACTGCCGAGCTTTCCTACAAGGGTGAGGTGGTTGACCGCCTTACTTTAAACCACGGTATCCGCAAGATTAAACTTGACCGCACAGACGTATTCGATAGTGAGGGTAACGGAAAATTCCAATTCTACATAAACGAAAAGCCGTTCTTTGCCTTCGGTACAAACTGGGTGCCGATTG
The DNA here is from genome assembly GCA_036306845.1 of Acutalibacteraceae bacterium. Classification (GTDB taxonomy): domain Bacteria; phylum Bacillota; class Clostridia; order Oscillospirales; family Acutalibacteraceae; genus UBA737. The sequence goes on from JAXJYT010000001.1 coordinate 7,350, forward strand.
ATGCCTTCCATTCGCGCGACCGTGAACGCTTACCCCGTGCGCTTGAGATGGTTGATGATATCGGATGTAACATTATTCGCTGTTGGGGCGGTAACGTTTATGAGGATGATATTTTCTACGATTTCTGCGACAGCCACGGTATTACCGTTTGGCAGGATTTCGGTATGGCGTGTGCATCTTATCCGCAAAGTGAATATTTCTGTAATGCGCTTCGACGCGAGGCAGTAAAGATTGTCCGCCGTTTGCGTCAGCATCCCTCGATTATAGTTTGGGCAGGCGATAACGAATGTGACGAATCGGTATCAAATCCGCCCACCAGCAGAAACCCCGACCACAATCTGCTCACGCGAAAAGTATTGCCCGAGGTGCTTTATTCTTATGACCCGATGCGTCCGTATATGCCTTCTTCTCCGCATATGAGCTGGCAGTCTGTAATAACAGGTCAGCGCCGCAATACCCCCGAGCAACACGTATGGGGTCCGCGCGACTATTATAAGGGCAAGTATTACGGTACAAACAAGGCTATTTTCGCAAGTGAAACGGGCTATCACGGTTGTAATTCACCCGAGTCCGTGAAGAAGTTTATATCCCCCGAAAACCTATGGCCTTGGAATAAAGAGCATAACTGGGACAACCCCGAGTGGCTCGTTCACGCTACCTGCGCTTACACGAGCCTTTCAAACCCTTATGCCTACAGAATAAAGCTTATGGCGGATCAGGTAAAAACCCTTACGGGCGATTATACCGATAATCTTAAGGACTTTGCTTTTGCAAGTCAGGTGTCGCAGGGTGAAGCCAAAAAGTTCTTTATCGAGCGTATGCGTGCAGAAAAGGGCAAGCGTACGGGCATAATCTGGTGGAATCTTATTGACGGTTGGCCGCAGTTCTCTGATGCGGTGGTCGACTACTATTACGTTAAGAAAATCGCCTATAACTATATTAAAAACTCACAAAGCACGGTATGCCTTATGTTCCGTGAACCAAAGGACGGTTTCGGTGAGCTTGTTGCGGTAAACGAGCAGTTAAATGACGTAAAGCTTTCCTATACTGTAACGGCGCTTTCAAGTGAAACTGTTGTTGCAAGCGGTACCGCCGTGCTTGGCGCTAACGCCAATGCAACCTTGCTTCACAACGTTCCGATGAGTATGGATAATTTCGAAATTTTCCATATCAAGTGGCAGACCGAGGACGGTGTTTCGGGCGAAAACCATTACACCTGCGGTCACGCTCCGTTTGATATAGGAAAATATCGCGCGCTTATGGAAAAAACCGACATATTGAAGCTTGAGGGATTTGAGGAATAAATACAGAAAAAGAAAAGGGAACGGATTTATCCGGTCCCTTAATTTTGTTTATTATTCTTCATCCTTGCCGCAGCATCGTTTGTATTTTTTGCCGCTTCCACA
>JAXJYT010000002.1:0-6317 GCA_036306845.1 Acutalibacteraceae bacterium
GCCGAATAATCTCGCATAATTATTTTCCTTTCCCTAAAGCCTCTTTTATAACCTCACGCTCATCAAGGTGAATCGTGCCATCCTTTAAAATCTGATAGGTTTCGTGTCCCTTACCCGCAAGAACGATTATATCATCCTTTTGTGCAATGGAAATAGCGAATTTTATCGCTTCTATACGGTTTTCAATTACCTTAATGGGAACGTTTGAGCCCTCTGTTCCTACAAGTATATCCTTTATTATTTCAGATGGGTCCTCACTACGCGGATTATCACTTGTAACGATTACGTAATCGGAATTACGAACTGCTATACTTCCCATTATAGGACGCTTTGTCTTGTCGCGGTCACCGCCGCAACCAAAAAGTGCTATAAGCCGATTTTTTTCGCAGTCACGGAAGGTAGACAGTATATTCTTAAGACCGTCCGGTGTGTGCGCATAGTCGATTATAACTGTAAAGTCACGTCCGGTAGGAACCGCCTCTGCCCTGCCCTTTACACCCTGCAGCTCTGCAAGTGCTTGCGTGGCAGTAATAGCATCAACTCCCGACTCGATAGCGGCAATAGCGGCGCACATCGAGTTATAAACGGTAAAGCTACCGCCCGTATTAACACGAACGTGGTTTAGTGCATTGTCATTACTGCAAAGCAATTCATAATCAACGCTTGACGGACGGTACTTAACGCCCTTTGCACTATAGGTAGCATCGTTACCCGTAGAGTATGTCACGACCTTACAGTCAAGATCTTTAATTATATCATCACTATAGGGCGTATCGTTATTTATAACGGCTGTTTTGCACATTTTAAATAACATTTTTTTAGCTTCAAGATAGTTTTCCATCGTGATATGGTAATCAAGATGGTCTTGTGTAAGATTAGTAAATATTGCAACGTCAAAGCACAAATCACATACGCGGCGTTGATGAAGCGCATGTGAGGATACCTCCATTATAACATAAGAGCAACCCTCACTATACATTTGAGAAAACAAAGAATTAAGTTCATATGCGCCCGGTGTTGTGTTCTTCGATTCAAGCTCACGGTCGCCTATCATATTCTGAATGGTACCAATAAGACCAACCTTGTGTCCGGCTTTTTCAAGAATTTTTTTGAGCATATAGGTGACCGATGTTTTTCCGTTTGTACCTGTAACACCGATAAGATGCATTTTATCTGCAGGATTTCCAAACCACACTGCACACATATTTGCAAATACGCTATGTGTATCATCTACTATTATCTGATTATCTAACCCTAAATCACGTTCGGCAACAATTACTGCCGCACCCGACTGTACTGCAGCTTCGGCAAAAGTATGACCGTCAACATTCGTGCCACAAATGCAAACGAATGCATAGCCCTCCTTTACCTCTTTAGAATTACAGGTAACACCGGTAATTTCAACGTTTCCTAAACTGCCATAATTTTTGGGTAACAATTCTTTAAGTAGCATTTTTATCTCCTTATTGTGCCAGATCAACGGTTTCTTCATCACGGAAATACACGATTACGATTTCTCCCTTTGCAACGGATGTATCTGCCGCGATGCTCTGATTATATGCCTTAAGTGATGCCGACGTGGTATTTCCAGAGAATTCAACGTTAATTCCCGCCGCGGCGGCAACACGATTCACTTCGCTTGCGGTGAGACCTATAAGGTTAGGTACTATGGTAGTTTCACTTTCGCGATCATCGGTATAAAGAATAACAGTACCACCGTTATATACCGAGCTTCCCGCAGCAGGTAACTGCTTTGTTACGGTTTCGCCAGTACCTACCACCTTATGATTAAGACCGGATTTTACTATTTCTGATTTTGCAGTTTCAATAGTTGTGCCAACCACTTCGGGTACCGATACCGAAATTCGTTTAAGCTCTTCCTCACTGTACTGCGGCTCATAGCCCAAATACGGCATTATATCCGCCATTACCCTTGATGAAACAGGCGCGGAAATAAGACTTCCGTAGTATCTGCCGTTTGTTGGTTCATCAAGCATCGTAAATACTGCTATTTCGGGGTCATCAATGGGGGCTATACCAACGTAAGAGCCGATATACAGTTTTACACCTAACTGAAGATTTTTTGAAACCTTTTCAGACGTACCCGTTTTACCGCCCACACGGTAACCCGCAACCTTACCGTTCTTAGCGCCGTTTTCAACAACGTATTCAAGCAAGGTGCGCATAGTAGACGAAGTTTCACTTGATATTACCTGACGCTTAATTTCAGCGCCCGTGCTTTCAACAATGTCACCGTTGCTATCAATAATCTTTTCTACAAGATGCGGTCTTACAAGATAACCGCCGTTAACCGCGGTAGATGCCAAGGTTATCATCTGCATCGGTGTAATATTAAAAGTCTGACCAAAGGATGATGAGGCAAGCTCGGTAGCGCCCATATTTTCTTCCTTGTGGTAATACGGCAACGCTTCACCCGGAAGGTCAATACCTGTTTTTTCGGTAAGTCCAAACGCCTTAAAATATTTTTGAAAAATTTTAACGTTTATTAACTGACCGATTTGAATAAATGCGGGGTTACAAGAATTTGAAATTGCTTGTTGAAGCGACTGTGTACCGTGACCGCCGTGCTTATGGCAATGGTACACCTGACCCGCAACTGTATAGGAATAATTACACGAAAAACTGCTCTTATAGGTTATAAGTCCTTCTTCCAAAGCAGTAGCTGCCGTAAAAATTTTGAAAACCGAGCCGGGCTCATAGGTATCGGAAACCGCCTTGTTACGCCATTGGCGGTTTAAAAGCTCGCTGCGAAGTGTTTTCTTTGCCTCTTCGTCGGTTTCGGCATCCACACGCGCTTGATCCTCAGGTGACAGGGTAAAAGGTGTATTTGGATTAAAATCACCGCTTACTGCCATACCTAAAATCGCACCGGTATTAACGTTCATAACAACTACGGCGCCACGTTCGGCAACCTTTTCTTCATCAATAGCGGTATCAAGATGCTTTTCGCACACGTATTGAACATATGAATCAAGGGTCGACACCAAGGATTTACCCTGAACCGCCTCCTCAACCCTTTCGTAAGTGAACTTCATATCGGTTCCTTTGGCATTCTTGGCGGCAACAACACGACCCGCTATACCCGTAAGCTCGTTATCGTAATAGCTTTCAAGTCCCGCAAGGCCCTGATTATCATCACCTACAAAGCCTATAACCGTTGATGCTAAAGTATCATTAGGATAGTAACGCTTTGTAGTTTCATCAAGACCGATATATCGGGTCATTTCAAGCTCTTCATTTTCGGCTATAAATTCCCGTATTTTATCGGCTACATCCTTTTCTATCTTCTTTTTTACGATTACGTAGTATGTTTTTTGTTCGGTCTTTTCATAAATATCATCATATTCAAGCTCTAAAATCTGCGATAATCCGTTTGCTATAGTTTCACGAACCTTTTCGCGCTCTGTTTTATCATCAATGCTCTTTATTCCGTTAGGTGTAATATAAACCGTCCATGCGGTAGAGCTTTTTGCAAGCAGATTCATATTTCTATCGTAGATGTTACCGCGGGGCGCAGTTACAAGGCTATCATAAAGCTGTTGCTCACTTGCCTTACTCTGATATTCATCGCCCTTTACAATCATAATTCTGAAAAGGCTGGCTCCCGAAACAATGGTAAGGCACAAAATAACCGAAACCATTACAACAACGGTTCTTACAAGCATTTGTTTATTCGGTTTTACGGACATTTTGCTACCTCCCCTGCATAAATTTCAGTTAAAAAACTATCTCTTTACTATGCTCGAAAACGAGAGTCAGAAAATCAGACTCTCGTATCCGTTATATTATATTAGTATTTTAACCCTTCTATAACCTTAATTTTCACTTGTTACAAACCTACCGTCACGCGTGGTCGCGGTGTTCCTTTCATTAACCGTAATGTAGCACACCTGATCCTTATCCATCTTTTGCATACCGATTTCGGCAGCCTCAAGTTCTATATTAGAATAGGATATTCTTCTTTCAAACTCCATCTCAAGACTTGTCCGTTCACTTTCAAGAACGTTAATTTCACTCTTTATATCATTTATTTTAGAGTTAACCTCATTTATCTGGAGTCGCAAAAATATATTACCGCAAAGCGCCGCCAACACGAAAACGCTCGTAAGTACTGCAAGCAAAGAAGCCGATACCGTTTTAGAAGCCGCTTTTCTTGCCGCATATTGTTTTACCTTTGGCTTTGGCAACTTTACGATGTTGCTTCCTTCCTCGCGCACGGTGGATCTTGGCATAAACATATTAAAATCATAGGCAAGGCTATCGTTGTAATATTTGATATTATCCACCGTTTAAATCCCCTTTGTTATAATTTTCTTATCGCGCGTAGCTTTGCACTTCGGCTACGCGGATTATTTTCTAATTCCTCTTTACCCGCTACAATGGGCTTTCTTGAAACCAATTCTCCACGTGGCGTTTTACCGCAAACACAAACGGGAAAATCGGGTGGGCACGTACAACCAGTACAGTATTCCTTAAAACGAAGCTTTACCATTCTATCCTCTAACGAATGGAAGGTAATAATTGATAAAACACCGTCGGTATTAAGTAGATCAAAAGCAGTATCAAGAGTGTCTGCAAGACTTTGCAGTTCACCGTTAACCTCAATACGAAGCGCTTGGAAGCACTTACGTGCAGGATGTCCGTCACGCCGAGCCGCCGCAGGTACCGCCGATGCGATTATATCGGCAAGTCTTGTTGTGGTGGTAATCGGTGAAATTTCTCTTTCTTTTATTATTTCGCCCGCAATTTTGTAGGCAAATTTTTCTTCACCGTAATCACGGAATATTTGGCAAAGCTCATTTTGTGACAAGGTGTTCACTAAATCTGCGGCAGTAGTTCCCGCTTTGCTCATTCGCATATCAAGCGGTGCTTCCTTATGATAGGAAAATCCGCGCTCACCGTTATCAAGTTGATAAGATGAAACGCCCAAGTCGAGCAATATGCCATCTACCTTATATATACCAAGCTCCGACAATGCCTCACGCATTTCGGAAAAATTACAGTTAACAACGGTAGCGTTAAGACCTTTGAGTCTTTCGGTAGCCACCAAAACGGCATCTGGATCACGGTCAAGAGCAATAAGCCTTCCCGTTTTGAGTCTTTTTGCAATCTCACGCGAATGACCCGCACCACCCGCGGTGCCGTCTACATATATTCCGTTTGGTTTTATGTTAAGTGAATCAATTGTTTCATTAAGCAAAACCGATATATGATTAAATTCCATAATTAAAATTCCAATTCTTCAACTATAGAAGCGATAGATTCGGGGGTATATTCGCTGTTTTCTGCCGCCCAAAGTTCATTATTCCAAATTTCGAGGTTTGTATCCACACCGATAATATGTGCCGATACATCAAGTTGGGCATACTCACGAAGAGATGCAGGAATAAGTATTCTACCTTGAGTATCAAACTCCACATTAAATGCGCCGTCATATAAGAAACGCTTTACTACACTTGATTTGGCAGCGGGCAACTGACCTATCTTTTCGACAAGCTTGTCCCATTGCTCAGTAGGATACACGCATACACAGCGTTTTCCGTAAATACCGCGACAAATCATAAAGCTTTCGCCAAATTCATCACGAAGTTTAGAAGGGATGGCAATTCTGCCCTTCTTATCAATATTATGGTCATAACCGCCGTAGAGCATCTTTGCCACCTCACTTTCAACACTTTAATACACTTTTATGGTTTTTCACTACACTTTTCACCACATAACTGTATTATAGTGCCACCAAAAGAAAAAATCAAGACTTTTTTTAAAAAATAATAAAAAATCTTGATTTTTGATATATTTAAGGTAATTTTCTTGAAAAAAACGCCAAAATATGTGATAATGAATTCATAGATTAAGTTAAAAGGTGATGTATTTGAATAAGTTAAAAAATATTAAACTATATCTTTTTGATATGGACGGTACATTATATTTTGATGACGACCTATTCCCCTTTACGATTGATTTGCTAAAGACAATTCGCGAAAAGGGGCTAAAATATATGTTTCTTACAAACAACTCGGCTAAAAGTGTAAAGGACTACGTAGCAAAGCTTGGTCGGCTTGGAATTGATGCGACAACTGATGATTTTCTGACGTCATCACAGGCTACGGCATTTTATTTAAAAAAGCACCACCCCACCGCTACCCTCTATGTTTGCGGCACCGAATCTTTAAAGGATGAGCTTCGACACGAAGGTTTTAAGATTAGTGAAAATTTATCGGAAATTGATTGTATAGTTATGGGCAACGATCAAGAGCTTACGTTCAAAAAGCTATATGATGTTTCCTATATGCTAC
>JAXJYT010000003.1:0-2098 GCA_036306845.1 Acutalibacteraceae bacterium
TATATAATGAGCATTGCATCTCCGAAACTGAAGAAACGGTATTTTTCATCTACTGCAGTATTATAGGCGTTCATTGTTTTCTCATATCCGTAGAACGCAGATACAAGCATAATAAGCGTACTTTCGGGTAAATGAAAGTTGGTAAGTAAGCCATCCATGCACTTAAATTCGTAACCCGGATAAATAAATATTGACGTATCATCAGAACACTCACAAATTTCACCGTATTTACTTGCAACGCTTTCTATTGTACGGCAGCTCGTTGTACCGACACATATAACTCTACCGCCGTTTTTCTTTGTTTCGTTAATAATATCGGCAGTTTCACGGCTAACAGAATAATGCTCACTGTGCATCTTATGATCGGTAATTTCATCGACCTTCACGGGTCTGAATGTGCCAAGTCCAACGTGAAGCGTAACGTAGGCTATCTTTACACCCTTTTGCTTTAACGCTTCTATTATACCGTCGGTAAAATGCAGACCAGCGGTTGGTGCCGCCGCCGAGCCTAATTCCCTTGAATAAACGGTTTGATAACGCTCTCTATCATCTAATTTTTCCTTGATATACGGTGGTAAAGGCATCTGCCCGATTTTATCAAGGGTAGAAAAAAACTCGCCGTTGCAGTTAAATTTTATAATGCGGTTGCCATCCTCTAATACCTCAACAACCTCACAGGATAAATCATCGCTAAAAACAAAACGGTGACCAACCTTTGCTTTTTTACCGGGACCCGCAAGTGCTTCCCACGTAAGTATATCACGTTGCTTTAAAAGAACAAATTCAACTACCGCCCCCGTATCCTCACGCGTACCGTAAAGTCGCGCGGGCAAAACACGGGTATCGTTAAGCACAAGACAGTCCCCTGCCTTTAAATAATCACAAATATCATAAAAATGCTTATGTAAAATTTCACTGTTTTCTTTGTTTAAAACCAACAGTCTTGATGAGTCACGTGGCTCAATCGGTATCTGAGCAATAAGTTCTTCAGGTAAATTATAAAAAAAATCACTTGTTTTCATTGGAAATTACACATCTTTCTGCCTTTTTAATTGACAAACAAATATCGAAATGTTATATTTATTATATATGGCTAATATTTATATATTATATTGCATTCAGCGCCATATAGCAACAATTTTTTCTTTCAGTAAGGATGATTTTTAATGAAAAAGTACAACGTAGGTATTATCGGTGCTACAGGTATGGTAGGTCAACGCTTTGCACTATTGCTTTGTGACCATCCGTGGTTTAACGTAACCGCTCTTGCGGCAAGTCCAAGAAGCGCAGGCAAAAGCTATACGGATGCAGTTGGAAACCGTTGGGCTATGACCGATCCGATGCCCGAAAATTTAAAGGATATGACTGTTTATGATGCAGTTGCCGATATCGATACCATCGTTTCAAAGGTTGATTTTGTTTTCTGTGCCGTTGATATGAAAAAGGATGAAATCAAGGCATTGGAGGAAGAATATGCGAAGCACGAATGTCCCGTTGTTTCCAACAATAGTGCACACCGCTTCACACCTGACGTACCGATGGTAATTCCCGAAATTAACGATAACCATCTTGATGTTATTGCTTCTCAAAGAGAGCGTCTTGGCACTAAACGCGGATTTGTGGCAGTTAAATCCAACTGCTCACTTCAAAGCTATGTACCCGCTATCTATCCACTTGACAAAAAATTCGGTGTAGATAAATGTCTTGTTTGCACCTATCAGGCAATTTCCGGTGCAGGTAAAACCTTTGAGCGTTGGCCTGAGATGGTCGATAACGTTATTCCGTTCATTGGCGGTGAAGAGGAAAAGAGTGAGCGTGAGCCACTTAAAATCTGGGGCGAGGTTAAGGATGGCGAGATTAAGCTTGCCGACAGTCCTAAGTTCACTGCACAGTGTCTGCGTGTTCCCGTTTCTGACGGTCACATGGCGGCAGTATTTGTTTCCTTTAAAACCAAGCCTTCTAAGGATGAGATTTTGAAGGTTTGGAAAGAATTCTCGGGCGTACCGCAGGAATTAGAGTTACCCCACGCACCCAAGCAGTTCCTTAACTACTTTGTTGAAGACAATATGCCCCAGACCAAGCTTAACCGCAACCTTGA
>JAXJYT010000004.1:0-5378 GCA_036306845.1 Acutalibacteraceae bacterium
ACAAATTTTTAGTAAAAATTTGTCGCAAAATCAAAGATTTTGTGGCGAAACAGAATTGTTTCGCCTAACCTATTCCATTCGAAAAAAGAAGACCCTCAACTACGCGAATTGCGTGTCGAGGCTCTCGATGGTGCCGGTGGCCGGACTCGAACCGGCACGCTGTCGCCAGCGGTGGATTTTGAGTCCACTACGTCTGCCAATTCCATCACACCGGCGTGTGAACAAAATGTATTATACAACAAAGCAAAAATAAAATCAAGTACCTAATTAAAATAAATTTATTTGCAAAATGGAAAGTTTTATAATATAATAGATATGTATAGGCCATATGGCGTTCAGAACATTCGCGTGCAGTCGTTGCACAACTTTAAGCAGCGTTGACTTTTGGGCAGTAAACAAAACTATTACAGATAATCCGGAGGCATATTTATGGGCACAATCATTACAATAGGACGTGAGTTCGGCAGCGGCGGCCGTGAGCTTGGCAGAAGACTTGCCGAGGAATTGGGAATCGAATATTATGACCGCGAAATCATAACCGAAATTGCTAAACACACCGAGCTTTCAGAGGCCTACATATCCGAAGTTATTGACGGCAAACATCACGCCCTTTACCCAATAACCATCGGTCACAGTATATCTCTTGCAGATAACTATGCGCTACTGCAAATGCAGGAGGTTTTTACTGCGCAAAACAAGATTATTTGTGACCTTGCCGATAAATCGGATTGTGTAATCGTAGGTCGCTGTGCCGACTATATTTTACGCGAAAAAAGTCCGTATAAAATATTCGTTTATGCCGATATGGATAGCAGAGTAAAGCGTTGTCTTGAGCGTGAAACCGAACTTGAAGACTATACCGAACGCCAAATGAAAAAGAGAATCAAAAGAATTGATAGAAACCGCGCACACTATTATAGCTTTTATACGGGTCAAAGATGGGCGGATAAGTCTAACTATGATATGTGTATCAATACGACCAATACCGTTATTAAGGACATTGTTCCTATTATTGCTAAAATGTTCAAGTAATTAGCAAAAAAATACTTGATTTTTGCGATTTCATCTTGTATAATAGTTTGGTCGCACGGAGATGTCGCCTAGTCCGGTCGAGGGCGCACGATTGGAAATCGTGTAACTGCTACAAACAGTTCGAGGGTTCGAATCCCTCCATCTCCGCCAAAATCGACAAATCTCGACAGAGGTTTGTCGATTTTACTTTTTACCTATTCACTCTTCACTTTTCACTATTCTCTTAAATGTCGATTTTGGCAAGTAATAAGTAATAGTGAATAGTGAAAAAGTATTTTGCAAGGCTTTGCCTTGCTTTTTTTATTTATAGAAGATATAATAAATTCAAGAGGTGTTTTGCTATGACCGAAAGTCCTTTAATGATAAAATCTAAAGAATTTGCATTAACTGTTATAAAAGTGTGTAAGGAATTAAGAAATGCAAAATGTGAAAGCACCTTAATAAATCAGTTTTTACGTTCGGGAACAAGTATCGGTGCCAATATTAGAGAGGCATTTTATGCTCACGGGAAAGCCGACTTTGTTGCTAAATTACAAATAGCTCTTAAGGAATGTAGCGAAAGCGAATATTGGATAGAACTGCTAATAGAAAGCGGATATTATAATGATAGAGAATTGCTTAACAAATGTATCGAGGTAAAACGCATTCTTATCGCTTCTATCAACACCGCAAAGGAGAATAATAAATGACCAATTGGTTTGCACGGTTAAGGAAAAGCGAAAAGACGGTTATATTTTTAGCTATTATTGCAATATTACTTTTGTTATGATCGGTTTTATTTGATTTTTCACGACATAGAAATTTTTATCAACCATTATTTTATGAAGCAAAGGAAGATTATGAAAAAGGGCTTCTCGATATTGAAATTATAAAAATTGTTCAAGAGCATGGAATAACGCCTGCCGGAAGAATGGATGTTGTTAAAAGTACATTTTATATGTTTGATTTTCCTATTGATGTGGTTGAACGTTAGTAAATACACCACAATTATGCTATAATATATAAAACGAATCAAAAGGATGATTATGATGGTCATTTTAATAACAGGCGCATCGCACGTGGGCAAGACTGCGCTTGCGCAAAGGTTACTCCAAAAATATAAATATCCGTATCTTTCGATAGACCACTTAAAAATGGGCTTAATCCGTAGCGGAAATACAGAGCTTACACCTCTTAGCGAAGATTATGCACTTACCGAATTTTTATGGCCTATTGTACGTGAAATGATTAAAACCGCTATTGAAAATAAGCAAAATCTGATTGTTGAAGGATGCTATATTCCCTTTAATTATAAGGATGATTTTGAAAAGGAATATCTTGATAACATTAAATATTATTGCCTTGTAATGAGTGAGGATTACATCAAAAATCACTTTGAGGATATAAAGAAATATGCTAACGTAATTGAAAATCGTATTTATGACATCTTTAGTTTAAATGATGTTTTAGCCGACAACGCTAAGGTTCTGGAAAACGCTAAAAAGCACGATGTCGACTATATACTTATTGATGATAAATATGAGATTAACATATAACAAAGACCCCAACGCTTGTTGGGGTCTTATGTTTTAAAATTCTTATTGTGCGCTATCCGAGCCGATTGTAATGGTAGCATCGTACGTTCTGCCCGAACGGTAAATTTTTATTGAAACCTTCTGATTAGGCTCAAGGTCGTGAAGCACGTCACCGAATACGGTGTATTCCGAAATAGCGGTGCCGTTAAGCTCGGTGATAATATCACCGCGGCGGATACCTGCAAGATCTGCGGGGCTTCCCTCAATTACTCCGGATACAACCGCACCTGCGGGATATCCGTAGAAGGATAGCACCTCACGCGTGTACCGCTCACTTATACTGATACCTACGTAGGGTGCGGGCTCATCCTTACGGGCAATAATTTTATCACACTTTTCCACAACTGTAGCTATAGGTATCGCAAAGCCCATACCCTCAAATTCCTCGGCAACGATTTTAGAGCTGTTAATACCTATTAACTGCCCCTTAGCGTTTAGCAACGCGCCGCCCGAATTACCCGGATTTATTGCGGCATCGGTCTGAATAAGCTTTAGTCCCGTATTTGCCGAAACCACACGGTCAAGTCCGCTTATAATACCATAGGTAACGCTACCCATAAACTCAAGACCGCCGGGAGCACCTATTGTAATAACGTACTGACCGACTGATAAATCCTTTGAACTGCCGATTTCCGCCGCCTTTAAATTTTTGGCATCAATCTTAATTACCGCAAGGTCGGTTGAGATGTTGTAGCCAATAACCTGCGCTAAATGAGACTCGGTATCCTTGCTGCCCACAAAAACCTCTATCTTCGAGTTGTTGGATTGCACCGCTTCCTCAATTACGTGGTAGTTGGTAATAATGTAGCCGTCTTCCTTGTAAATTACGCCCGAGCCCTCACCCGTGGCATCGCTTGTACCGCCGAAGAAGCTTGTTACCGACGTGGTAGTTCTGATACCTACAACGCTGTCACTTGCCTTTATTGCTACCGCTTCTGCAATCGACTGTGCCGTTTCGTCAACACTTATATTCACATTGGAAATTTCCTGCTTTTGTTCGGTAATCGCATCCTGAGTCCCATAATCCACCGCAAACATTGCGGCAATAGCACCCGTAGCGCCGATAATAGCCGCCAGAATAGCGCAGGCTACCACAACGGCAGTGCTATGTTGTTTTTTAGTCTTTTTGGGGGTATAGTAATTACCGTAGCCATAACTGTTTGAATTACTGTAACTATAGCTGCTATAGTTATTCTGCGGCGCTTCATACTTTATGTCATCCTGAATAATATCATCACCGCTTTTTGTATAAAAGCCATCCTGCACTTCACCGTTTACCGAATCAAAGCCGTGTATTTCACCCTGCGGCGTGGTATTTTCATTGTTTTTATCAAATTCGTTCATAAAAACACTCCTTACGAAATCACTATATAGGAAATATATTACAAATATTAAATAAAATTGTTAAATAACCGTTAATATTATGTGTGATTTTTTTAAAAAAATAAAGTCTTTACTTTTTTGAACACTTGTGTTATAATACTCAAGCTACCGTTTTCTGTGCTATCGGTGTCTGCCGCTTTATGCGGAATCACTCGTTTGACCGATTGCTCGGACTATGGCGGACATATTATGAAAAGGAGTGTACAAGATGACTAACGAAAAGAAGCAGCAGATTATGGCTGAATTCGCTACTCACGAAGGCGATACCGGTTCTCCCGAGGTACAGATTGCCGTTCTTACCAACCGCATCAATGAGCTTAATGCTCACCTTGCAATTCATAAGAATGACCATCACTCACGCCGCGGTCTTCTTAAGATGGTAGGTCACAGAAGAAACCTTCTTGCTTACCTTCAGAAGAAGGATATCGAAAGATACCGTGCTATCGTTAAAAAGCTTGGATTGCGTAAGTAATCAAAACATTAAAACAAACCGGACATTGCGTATCTTTGTCCGGTTTGATTTATGTAAAAGCAGTAGGTTTTTTGTTGTTTAGCGGTAAATCGAGCACCTATTAAGCATAGATGTTGGATTTATTGCTAACCGAAAAATCTCTGCAAAAATAATTAAAGGAGATATTAAAGATGTTTGAAAACTACAAGGTTTATGAAACAACCATCGCAGGTCGCCCGTTCCGTCTTGAAACCGGTAAAATGGCAGGCCTTGCGAATGCCGCTTTTATGGCAAGCTACGGTGAAACCAACGTACTTTGTACAGTAACCGCTTCGCCGAAGCCGCGCGAGGGTGTTGATTTCTTCCCTCTTTCAGTTGATTTTGAAGAAAAAATGTACTCGGTAGGTCGCTTCCCCGGCTCCTTCCAGCGCCGTGAGGGTAAAGCAAGCGAGAAGGCAATCCTTTCTTCCCGCTGCATTGACAGACCTATCCGTCCCCTCTTCCCTAAGGATATGAGAAACGATTGCTCGGTAGTAGCAACCGTTATGTCGGTTGACCCCGACTGCTCACCCGAAATCACCGCTGCTATCGGTGTATCGGCAGCTATCGCCGTATCCGATATTCCGTGGGACGGTCCGATTGCTTCTACAAGCGTTGGCTTGGTTGACGGTGAAATCGTAATCAACCCCACACTTGAGCAGCGTGCAGTAACCGACCTTACCCTTACAGTGTCTTCAACCGCTGATTTGGTTGCTATGATTGAGGCAGGCGGTAACGAAATCCCCGATGACCTTATGTTCGACTGCATTATGGCAGGTCACGAGGTTAACAAAGAAATCGTTAAGTTCATTAACGGTATCGTAGCCGAAATCGGTAAGGACAAGTTCACCTTTGAATCAAGTGACCCAGACCCCGAAATCATGGCTGAAATCGAGGCA
>JAXJYT010000005.1:0-4403 GCA_036306845.1 Acutalibacteraceae bacterium
ACAGCAACGCCAACACCGTTTTCGCAGATAGCGCAAACAGTACCCTCAGCTGCAATACGGCTTGCCTTCTTTGCCTGTGAAGCAAGACCCTTCTCACGAAGATAGTCTACAGCCGCATCCATATCACCGTCGCACTCAACAAGTGCCTTTTTGCAGTCCATCATACCGCAACCGGTTTTTTCTCTTAAAGCCTGTACATCTTTAGCAGTAAAAGCCATGATATATATCCTCCTATTAGGGTTATATTAGATAATTATTCAGCAGTCTCTTCAGCTACTTCTTCGGTAGCTTCCTCGGCATCATCCTGTGCAGCAGTGCCCATTTCCTCACCCTGTCTGCCTTCAATAACGGCAGCAGCGATGGTTTCTGCAATAAGCTTTACAGCGCGGATAGCATCATCGTTACCGGGGATAACTGCATCAATTTCATCGGGGTCACAGTTGGTATCAACGATAGCAATAATCGGAATACCAAGCTTCTTAGCTTCTGCAACTGCGATTCTTTCCTTGCGGGGATCAACGATAAAGAGAGCGCCGGGGAGCTTCTTCATATCCTGAATACCGCCGATAAACTTCTCAAGCTTTTCAATTTCAAGCTCAAGCTGAACAACTTCCTTCTTGGGAAGAAGATCAAATGTGCCGTCATCACGCATATTGCGCAGCTGCTCGAGGCGAGCAATTCTTGTGCGGATGGTGCTGAAGTTTGTGAGCATACCGCCAAGCCAACGTGCGTTAACATAGGGCATACCGCAATGCTCTGCTTCTTCCTTAACGGAATCCTGAGCCTGCTTCTTTGTACCTACGAAAAGGATGTCGCCGCCCTCAGCCGCGATGTCGCGAGCGAAAAGATAAGCTTCGTTAAGCTTCTTTACGGTCTTCTGAAGGTCGATAATGTAGATACCGTTACGCTCTGTAAAAATATACTGAGCCATTTTGGGGTTCCAGCGTCTTGTCTGATGTCCGAAATGAACGCCTGCTTCAAGAAGCTGTTTCATTGATACAACTGCCATAATTTTTTCCTCCTGAGGTTTTTCCCTCCATCCCGTCAGCATCAGGTATTGACCCTTGTATCGTGAGCCACACCTCTACCTGCATAAAACGGAATGTGTGTAATATTTTTACTACCTATACGGTAGCCGATAAATTATATCACAAAGTTTACTAAAATGCAACACTTTTTTATTTGTATAATGATAATATTTTTTCCGCCCTATTTTTTATCATATCGCGGAGGGTTTGGGGTGATAATACCTCTATCCCGTCACCATAGTTTGTAAGCCAGGTCACAAGCGCTTCACTCACTACGGCATCGACACCCAAATCAAAGTGGGTATCGGTTACGTTTCTTATAAAAACGTTCTCGCCGAAGCGGTCTGCAACCTGCTCAAGTATATCACGCTTACAACGAAGTTCTACCGTTTGGGCTT
This sequence comes from Acutalibacteraceae bacterium, assembly GCA_036306845.1. Classification (GTDB taxonomy): domain Bacteria; phylum Bacillota; class Clostridia; order Oscillospirales; family Acutalibacteraceae; genus UBA737. Next base: position 1,427 of record JAXJYT010000005.1, read on the forward strand.
CACCCACAAACATACCGAAAAGCTTTTTGGTATAATCAGCAACGTCGAAGGCTGCCTTATAATCACTTACCTCGCTATAGTGACGCCAAGGCTCATTCGTTTCGGTAACCGCACGCATACGGTCAATACGAAAATGTATAAGATTATCATATTTATCGTAGTTACCTATCAGATAGTAGTGGTCATCCTGCCAGGTCATAGCGTAGGGACTTATGGTGCGCATTTTATAGCTTGTAACTATCTCACGGTTTTCAGCAAGTGAGCGCGTGCCGTACTTAAAGATGATTTTACGGTGGTTTTCAATTGCCCTGCCGATAGTATCTATATTATAAAAAATCTCCTCGTTACGCGTTTTGTCACTACCGTCGATATAGATACCCTTTTCACGATGCTGATAGTCACTAAGCATACCCTCTAACTTAGCCGTAAGCTCACGCGTTTTCTTGGCACTTATAAATTTAGCGGTGCGAACCGCATCACCCAAAAGGTATATTTCGGGCAGTTCAAACTCACGCGAGCCTAAAAAATATCCGCTTTTAGGTACGCGTGTCTGGATTATATCATAGCCGAAGCCTATAAGACACTCAATATCATCATATATTGCCTTACGTTCGGCGGTAACGCCCACGCTCTCAAGCTTTTCGCAAATTTGCGTTGCAGACAAGGGATGCTCCTCATCGGTGTATTTTTTAAGAATGTCGATAATGTGTAATAGCTTTACCTTTTGTCCTCTTCTTGCCGCCATTGTTCCACCGCCTTTATAAATTCTTCATAACCGAACACCGCGTTTATGGCATCCAAAAATGCGCTTGATGACATCCCGCATGGCAGTTCTAAAAAACCCGCCAAAGCCTCACGCACATCACCGCTATTCTCTCTACCTGAAAGACCGAGCGCATAAAAATCCACTTTGGTAATTCTTCTGCCGCGCGATAGACACTCACCCTCGGGGGTGATTCCGCTACGCTCAAGGGCGGATAAAATCACCTGCTCTGACATACCCTCTACCCCTAAAAAGCCTTCTTTAGAAGGGTGCGCTTTGCGTTTTTCTTTACCCTCAAGCCTTGGTATATATACGTTCGTTATACTACCGCCCGCGCATACGTTTTTAAGATGCGCCCTGATAAGCGCGCCCGCCGAATCAGAATCGGTAATTATAATAATACCGTTTTTTTGTGAAATTCGGCGAAGCAAAGCGCATTTTTCCTTGTCCTTAAATATACCGAATCCGTTGGTCTGTATTATTGTGGCATCAATTATGTTACCGAGGGTAATTTTATCGTATTTCCCCTCTACCACAACTGCCTCGTGAAGCTTAATCAACCGACTCACCCTTAACAATTATATACACAAGTCTTACCGTAAGCCGTTCTAAAACCGAGCGCTCATCCACGCCAAAGCTTTTGAGTTGTTTATCGGCTTCAACAAGTGCATCAAAGCACAAATTAAACTTATTTGTATCCATTTTTTTAAGATTGGCTTCAGCTTTTCTGAGCAAAAAGCGCTTATTGGGGGGATATGCAAAGTCATTTGCAACATCCTCCTGCTTTTTACCCACCTTGAGTGCCGTAAACATACGGTACATATCAACGAAGGCGCCCGCGGCATTATACAGAATACCCATTGCTTCAAAATGCATATAGAACATATCGTCTAAAAGCCGCATTGCACCGTCGATATCACCTGCAATAATCTTGGTTGAATAATCGAATATAGAGGCTTCAACCGACTTTGTGCACACAAGGTCTACGGTATCCTTGTCAATTTCGTTTCCGCTTTTAAAGAAGCAGAGCTTATCAAGCTCGTTTCTGAGAGTATTAATATCGTCGCCTACAACGTCAAGTATATAATCGGCGGTACGGTCAGTGAGCGCGCAACCGCGTTTTTTTGCGCCGTCGCAAAGCATCTTTTTAAGTTGAGCACGATTTCGGCTACCAAGCTCTACAACCCTGCCGCCACCCTTTTCGGTTGCCGACATAAGCTTTTTGCCCGCCGCGCTCTTTTGGTCGAATTCGACACCGTCAAATTTCAAAATAAATACACAGCCCTGCGGCACATCGCCGACAAGCGCGCAAAGCCTTTCAAAATCGGATTTACTTGCCGTAGCGTACGGATAGTCGGTCAGAATTACGATTTTTTTATCCGCCATCATAGGAAACTGATTAACGGCATCGTAAACCGACTGCAAATCGGCATCATCCTCAAACCTCTGCAGATTAAAGAACGGGTCGCCGATATCGGTCTTTTTTATCATCTGCGACGTGTAATGGCTTTTAAGGAAGGAATCTTCACCGAATATTAAGTATACGCTCGCCAAATTTTTTGAGGTTATTTCGCGTTTTAGCTCGTCCTCGTTTATAATCGGCATAAAAAATCCTCCTTCTACTAAAATATTTATAAGAATACATAAATGCAATTACTGCAAAAATCAGAATATACGATACATAAAGCCCTATCTTATTGGCTTCGACTGCGGTTATTGGAAAGCCTTCCACGTAATCTATTGCAGCATAGATGTATCTTGAACAAAACTCACTTAAAATCAGTGGCGGTTTTGACACGAAGATTAACCTGAGCGCCGCGCCTGATACACCCAAAATACTGCTTGTCAGCGCCCACGTTACAGGATATACGATAAGCAGATTCGTTACGGGCGCTACAAATGAAATCCAACCGAACACCTCTATACAAACGGGAGCGGTCATAAGTGTTGCAATTGATGAGGTCATCATGGTACCCACAACAAAGCTTACCGCAACTCCCGATGCGCGTAATCCGCGCAACAGTAAATCGGTATAAAACGGAGATAACCACACAACCGCAAGTGTTGCTAACACCGACAGTCGCATTGAAACGCTTAAATAAGCGGTAGGTGTAAAAAGCAATATAATAATCACTGCAACGCCGAGAGAATTGAGTGAATCGCTATCACGCTTGAAAATCGGCGCTATTGCCGACAGAATAAACATATATGCAG
>JAXJYT010000006.1:0-18713 GCA_036306845.1 Acutalibacteraceae bacterium
GCCGAAATCTGACCCACGTCAACGGTGGTACCACCCGTTGTAATTACAAGGAATGCGCCAAGCAACAAAATACCTACCGTGTTAAAGTACATACAAAACTGCATAGTAGGGGTATTAAGTGCCACTATACGCTCTGCCTTGGTGAAATCACGACAGATATCATCAGATGCGCGGTTGAATTTTTCCTTTTCAAATTCTTCACGTGAAAATCCCTTTACAACACGCATACCGCGAACGTTTTCTTCAATAGATTCATTTAGCTTATCGTATTTTTTGAAAACACGTCTGAATGCGGGTAACGCCTTTCGTGCCACCATAAACAGACCGAATATAAGCACGGGCACCACCACAACAAAGGTTGTTGCCAATGCGCCACCCATCGTATACGCCATAACTATTGAAAAGATAAACATCATCGGGCTTCTTACTGCGGTACGTATTACCATCATATACGACATCTGGACGTTGTTTATATCGGTGGTAAGACGTGTTACAAGTGACGTAGCCGAAAACTTATCTATATTTGAAAAAGAAAAGCTTTGGATTCGCATATACATATCGTGGCGCAGATTTTTTGCAAAGCCTGCCGATGCCTTCGCACAGGTAACTGCCGCAATACCGCCGCAACAAAGTGATACAAATGCCATCAGTATTAAAACAAGACCCGTTTTAATAACGCTTTCTATCGGCGCATTATTTTTAATACTGTTTACAAGATTTGCGGTAATAAACGGAATTGCAACCTCTATAAGCACCTCACCCATAATAAATACAAGGGTGAGTATCGAGGGCAGCTTATATTCCCTTATACATTTTGCCAATTTTCTAATCATTTTAGTACCTCCAAATCGGCTTTGGATTTGTAAAACAAATTACAAAAAGCACCGAGGTTATTCGGTGCTGAAAAAATTTATATTCTTTGCGCCATAACGCTTTTAAAGTATTCTTCTGTTTCTGCCTTTACGGCATCAATTTTCGCGGTTTTAACGGCAATACCGTCTTCACTCGATACGATATTAAGGATATCGGCCTTTGCAACCTCAGTCCTGCCTAAAATAAGGTTTACAAGCTCACGGAAAGTGTTGTCGCCACCTTCGGTAAGCTCGTTACTGTGCTTTGTAGCCAAAACCACGATTTCACCGATAACCTTGGCGCCGTAATCAACGTCAGGCTTTATATTAGCGTTAGTAATTATCTTTTCCTCTAACTTCTTTAAAGGCTCGGTTGCCTCTGCCTTTTTACGACTTTCAAGCGCCGTTACAAGCTCCGCTATTTTTTTATCGTAGTTTTCAAGCTTTGATTTAAGCTCGTTTGCTTCAAGCTGGGCCTTCTGAAGTTGTTCGAAAAGTGCAAGATTTTGCTGAATTAGTATTTTTTTACGCAAGGGTTTCCCCTCTTTTCATATAATTTTTTTATATTTACGAAACCTCTTTATGCTACAAATCAAGGCCACAAAAATTGTTACCGAAAGCAAAGCGCCCGAGCTATCAATTAAGACATCACGAAACGCGCACGCGCGGTCGGGCACGAAATACTGATGTATTTCATCACTTGCGGCATAAAGCACGCAAAAGCCCCAAGAGATAGCGCCCTTTATATATATTCCGTAATTTTTTATTGTTACGAAAAACAGAGACGCTAAAAATCCCAAAATAAAATAAAGGGTAAAATGCGCAAGCTTTCTTATAGGTAGCATAACCGTTTCTAAAAACGATAATTTTTCCAAATCCGACATATCACGGAATTTTGGATAAATCAGAGAAAACAGTTTTGCGGCAAAGCCTTCGCTTACATTTGATGATAACTGTCCGTTTTGCGAAGAAAACAGAAAAATTACCGTCATCCAGATAAAAAGTAATGCCGCCGTCAGATATCTATACTGTTTTATGCTCATATCAACCAAAGAAGTACGAATACGGGTTTACATATCCGCCGTTAATAAGAAGGCTGAAATGCAAATGGTAACCAGTTGAGTCACCCGTAGTGCCGACATATCCGATAACCTGTCCTTGTGTTACCCTTTGACCGACAGATACCGTAGGATGAGTCATATGCGCATATATAGCGCCCATTGTCTGACCCTTATAAATACCGTGGTCCATCTTAACATGGTTACCCCAACCGCTACCGCAACGGCAACGCGAACTTTTAGTCTGATGGGTACATGCATTATAAGTTTCCTTAACAACACCATCAGCTACAGCCACAATAGCCTTACCGTAAATGCCGCTTGAAGATATATCAATACCCCTATGCATACTGCCCCAACGATATCCCCAACCGGATGTGATTTGTCTTGTATAGGGCACGGGCCACATAAGACCCGTATTTTTATTGATAAATGAACCGATACCACTTTGGGCAAAGCGGTTAAGGTCATCCTGTTTTTCCTTAATGGCCTTATCAATAGCCGCTTTTTCGGCTTCCTCCTGCTTTTGCTCCTTAAGAGCTTGCTTATAGTAGGAATCCGCCTCTGCCTCATCAGCCTCAAGCGCCTTCAACTGCTCGTTAATGGTTGCTTTTACGGCATTCTGCTCCTCGATAAGCTTTTTGTTTTCTTCGTTCTTTTGGTTAAGCACATCGATGGCGGCAACGATATCCTCCATCATACGCTTATCGCGTGAGTTTACCGACGTGGTAAGCTGCGCTAACTGTAAAAAGTCGGCAAAGCTATCGGCACCCAAAAGAATCTGAGCCGTGTTTTCGGTATCGGTCATATAAATAGCACGCATACGCTTTTTGAAATCAAGAATGTTGGAATCCATCTTTTCCTCTCCTGCCTTGATTTCGGCGTTGTTAGCTGCAATTACGCTATTTATTTTATCAATTTCCTTATTGCAACGGTTAATCTGTGCCTGTGTATTTTCTATCTTTTTGTTTATCGCCGCAACTACTGCATATTTATTGGACGTATTCTTTTTAGCCTTATTAACCTCGGCTTGTAGCGCCGCCGACTGTTGCTGTAGCTGAGCAATCTCGTTACGAATGTCGGCTTCCTCATCCGCGGCAACGCGCGGTGCGTTACCGACAAATACAACCGCCATCATAACAAGGCAAATAACCAAAGATACTATTTGTTTAAATTTGAAATTCATAAAAAACCTTTCTTTTAATTATATTGCCGCAAATTCACTACCCTCTTTATGAAGGTATTTTCTTATCATAATAAGACTGCCTAACGAACCTGCCAGTATACCGATTAAAACGAATACACCGAGCAGCATCCAAGCAACGTCACCAAACTTTACAACGTCAACATCCTTAAGAGATGTAAGTATGTTTTCGGTTGCCACACGATAGCAAACGAAAAGTATAGCTTCAGAGAGTGCGGCGGAAATGATTCCGATTGTCACGCCCTCAACCACAAAGGGAATACGGATAAAGCTATCGGTAGCGCCGACCGCCTTCATAATGCTTATTTCAAGCTTACGGCTATACATAGTAACGCGGATAGTGTTCGAAACGATTACAAGTGCGATTATAAGCAACATTGCGATAATCCATACACCTGCAACCGCAAGTCCCTTTTTAAGTGAGTTTATCGTATCTGCCAAATCACTCTGTGACTGAACAACATCAACACCCTCAAGGGTTTTAATCTCCTCAACTGTTTCATCAAAATACGCCATATCGGTCATAGTAACCTTTGCCGCGCCCGACAAGGGGTTACCGTATTCATCATCAAGGAAGGTGAAATACTCCTCCTGACCCTCAAGCATATTCTGCTTTACGGTTTCAAGTCCCTCTTCACTTGATACGTAAACTGCATCTGCAACATTCGGCAGCTCTTTAATTTTATCGCAAAGCGCCTGCGCTTCCTTTTCATCGTGAATCACGTAATCGGAAGGCTTTATACCGTTTTCATCGGCTTTTTCGGTTTCATTTGAAGAATCTGCGTTTTCATCACCTGATGATGAATTATCCGATGCGGTTTCTTCATTCGATGCGTCCTGCGCTTTGGCATTATCGCTATACAACGCCCAGTTATAGTCCTTCATATAAACCATAACAACGTTTTGTTGCTCAAGGTTGCCAAGCGCTTTTGTGGCGTTTTCGGAAACAAGGATAGCTAAACCGATTACCACCATACAAGCAACAAGCACGCCGATAGACGCCAAAGACATAAGGCGGTTTACCCATATATTAGAAAGTCCCTCTCGAACAAGGTATCTTAAGCTTCTTACCTTCATCCTACGGCACCTCCTGCGGCGTTATCGGCAACAATTCTGCCCGAATCAAGCATAATAACGCGATGTTGGAAATCACGCACAAGGTTGTGGTCGTGCGTTACCATAAGAATTGTGGTACCCTTCTTGTTGATTTCGGTAAGAAGTGACACAATTTCGTATGACATATTGGGGTCTACGTTACCCGTAGGCTCGTCGGCAATAATAAGGTCAGGCGCATTGACAAGCGCGCGGGCAAGACCGACACGCTGCTGCTCACCGCCCGATAACTGCATCGGCATTGAGCGCGCCTTATCGCCAAGACCAACCTTGCTCAGCGCCTTAGAAACCTCACGCCGAATATCGCGTGTAGAGGCACCGACAACGTGCATAGCAAAGGCAACGTTATCAAAAACGTTCATTGTGGGTATCAAGCGGAAATCCTGAAATACGATACCCATTGTGCGACGAAGCATCGGTACCTGCTTATGCGGCATTCTGGTAAGGTTAAAGCCATTTACGGTTATTGTACCCGTGTTGGCCTTTTCCTCGCGCATGATGAGCTTCATAAAGGTACTTTTACCTGCGCCCGATGAGCCCACTACAAAAACGAACTCACCTTTATTGATACGGATATTGGCATCCTCCAACGCGTGCGTTCCCGTAGGGTAGGTTTTGGAAACACCCTTAAATTCAATAACGGGTTGCGATGCCATATCCGAAAAGGTTAATATATCTTCAGACATCGTGAATTTTCACTCTTTCAAATCAGTATTTAATGGGGTTGCTCTTTAAGTACTTGTTAACCATAAGGGCAATCTTGAATATGATTGCGTGGTCAAACTCACGAAGGTCAAGACCTGTTATCTTCTTGATTTTTTCAAGGCGGTATACAAGTGTATTTCTGTGGACAAATAGCTTTCTTGAAGTTTCGGAAACGTTAAGGTTGTTTTCGAAGAAACGCTGAATGGTAAAGAGTGTTTCCTGATCAAGACTGTCAATCGAGCCACGCTTAAATACTTCTTTAAGGAAGTTATCACAAAGTGTGGTGGGAAGCTGATAAATAAGTCTTGCAATACCGAGATTATCATAAGAAATGATGGTCTTTTCGGTATCGAACACCTTACCAACCTCAAGAGCGGTCTGCGCTTCCTTAAAGGAACGTGCAAGGTCCTTAAGTGAACTTACCGTAGTACCGATACCGATAACGGTGTGGATATAAAATTCACCCGAAAGGGTATCTGCGATAGAAGAAGCAAGACTTTCAATCGACTTGTGGTCAATATCCTGCTTGGTTTCCTTAACAAGAGCAATATCGGTTTCGTTGATGTTGATTATGAAATCCTTTGACTTATCGGGAAAAAGATTCTGAACAACATCGTAAACGGAAACGTCGTTTCTTTCGAGATTTCTGATGATGATAACGGTGCGCTGAACATCACTGTTAAAATAAAGTTCACGCGCCTTAAGGTAGATATCACCGGGGAGAATATTATCAAGAATGATGTTCTTGATAAAGTTGCCGCGGTCATACTTTTCATCGTAGTAGTTCTTGATGTTTGCAAAGGCAACTGCCAATACAGACACATACTTTCCTGTAAGGATATCATCACCCTCAACAAAAACGGAACAATCCGCGCCCTGTGTTGCAAGTATGGGCATAAGGGTGTAGCCGTTTTCCTCAAACGCTTCGGTATTACCGGGGATTACGGTTACGGGAAGTTGCTCGCCTATTCTTCCAAGCTCACTACAAGCAATGATTGTGCTTGTTGCATCGATAACACCAAAGGGCTTATCAATAGCATTTTTCATTTGGTGAATTACACCCTGAAACAAACGGTTAGACATATTAGTACACATCCTTGTTTTTATTTACTTATCTTAATTATATAAATATATAGCTAATTGTATTTTACACAATCACAAGTCATTTTTCAAGTGTTAGTTTTAAAAAAGTTACAAAATTATTACAAAATTTATTATCTGTTCATAATATGCAAAAAACGGAACGATAAAAACCGTTCCGTTTAGTTGATATTTACTTAATTTTAGCGTTATCATAAAGCCAATCAAGAACAGTTTCCTCAACCGCTCCGCTCTCTTTTAACACATCATTTTGGGCCTGCTGATTTTCAAGCGCTTTTTCACTGATTTCGATGCCCTCGTTATCGATTATAGAATAAAGCACCATCTGCGCCTTCATCATAGGAGAAACCGTATTGGTAATCATTTGCTTACGGAAGTCATCCATTGTCATACCGCTTGAAGAAAGCACGGTTTCCAAATCTGCGCTGTAATACTGCTTATACATAGTATCGTAGTATTCGGTTATTGCCGTAAGCAGCTTTTCCTGTTCGGATTCTGGGTAATCGTTAACCTTTGACTTTTCAACAACGGTATTATAAAGATAATTTCTTGCTGCACGCTTCTTGACGTCGGCATTGTATTCATCAAGTGATTTAAAACCGATTTCCTTAAAGTAATCCTTGGCATCGCGCTTCTCATCGGTTTTTACATAGTTTACGGTAACGGTAAACACAACCGCTGCGCCTGCAAGCTCGGTATTCTGATAATTCTTAGGGAATGTAAGATTAAGGTCAACGGTATCACCTATATTAACACCGATCAGACCTTCCTCAAATCCGTCAATAAAGGAATTTGAACCGATTGTAAGGTCGTAACCCTTCGCGGTGCCGCCATCAAAGGCAACGCCATCCTTTTTACCTACGTAGTCAATGTTAGCGGTGTCGCCATCTGCAACTACACCCTCGGTTTTTTCAACGTAAAGATCGTATTCTTTAACGTCAGCAAGTATTACAGAATCATAGATTTCCTTGAAATCATCGCTTGAGGTATCAACAGTGATACCCTTGTATTTGGTAAGCTCAACATACTTAGAAAGGTCGGTTTTGGCGTAAAGCTCACGGTCCTTTGCGCCGCAGCCCGTCATAACGCCAACAAGCATTACTAAGCACAAAATTAATGCAAATATTCTTTTCATCTTCACTTTCTCCCCACTACTGATTGTTTAACTCGCCCTTGGATGCCGCCTTTAAATAGGCATTGATAAAGCCGTCTAAATCACCGTCCATAACGCCGTTTATATTGCCCGATTCGAAGCTCGTTCTATGGTCTTTTGCCAAGGTGTACGGCATAAATACATAGGAGCGTATTTGTGAGCCCCACGCAATTTCCTTCTGAACGCCCTTGATATCCTCAATCTTTTCAAGGTGCTCACGCTCTTTTATCTCCAAAAGTTTGGATTTAAGCATTCGCATTGCCTGTTCGCGATTCTGGAACTGACTTCGTTCATTCTGGCAAGCAACGACAATACCCGTTGGTATATGAGTAAGACGCACCGCAGATGACGTTTTATTAATATGCTGACCGCCTGCGCCTGAGGAACGGAAAACGTCCATTTTTACATCCTCTTCGCGTATTTCTACGTCGGCATCGTCACTGATTTCAGGCATAACCTCTATCGAAGCAAAGGATGTATGACGTCTGCCCGAAGCATCAAAGGGGGAAACGCGGACAAGTCGGTGAACACCCGATTCACTCTTTAAATATCCGTAGGCATTTTCACCCTCAATCAGCATCGTAGCGCTCTTAAGACCTGCCTCATCACCGTCAAGAAAGTCAAGTATTTTAACCGAAAATCCGTGTCGCTCGCTCCAGCGGGTATACATTCTCACAAGCATTGATACCCAGTCCATTGCCTCGGTACCGCCCGCGCCCGCGTGGAAGGTTAAAATTACGTTGTTTGCATCGTATTCGCCCGTAAGAAGCGTCTGCAGTCTGAGGGAAGCCAACGCGCCCTCAAGCTCATCAATAGAGGCGGTTATTTCCTCGACTAATGATAGGTCGCCCTCCTCATCACCCATATCGATAAGCACCAACAAATCCTCATAGGATGAGGAAATTCTATCGTATTCCTCTACCTTATTTTTTAGCTTACCCGTCTTCTGTAGGATTGCCTGCGAAGCTTCTAAATCATCCCAGAAACCCGGTGCGGCAGATTTTTGCTCAAGCTCTTCAATTTCACGCTTAAGCGAGTCGTAGCCTATAGCGTCGCGCAGGTCAGAAACCTCCTGCTCGTTTGCTACAAGGCGGAGCTTCAGTTGCTCAAATTCAAGCATCAATTTTCCTCCAAAAATTATAATGTAAGAACGTATGCGTGCCATTCCTCACGCATAAGGCTTTCCTTGATTTTAAAGCCGTTTTGTACTATTGCGGCTTCTACGTCGCCCGCGCGCATATCAATAATTCCCGATATAACAAGAATTCCGTCGTCCTTCATAAACGCGGCAACATCAGAGAGCAGACGTATAACAACGTCGGCTACGATATTAGCGCAAACAATACTGTATTTGCCCGAGATTTTATCGGCTAAGTCACCGACAAGAAACTCACATTTATCGGCAACACCGTTACGCTCGGCGTTTTCCTTTGCAACCCTTACCGATTGCGCATCAATATCAACGCCAACGGCGTTCGGCGCACCTAAAAGAGTAGCTGCAATTCCCAAAATACCGCTACCCGTACCGATATCAAGCACGTCGCTTACAGGTGTGGTATAACGCTCTAAAACCTCAAGACAAAGCGATGTTGTAGCGTGACTGCCCGTACCGAACGCGGCACCGGGGTCAAGACTTATAACCGTGCGGTTATCGGTATTCGGGTAGTTTTCCCAACTTGGACAAACAGCTAATTTTTCACCGATTTCGAACGCCTTGAAATACTTTTTCCAATTTTCGTTCCAATCACTGTCATCTACCGTAACGCTACCGATTTCGTGCGGTATTCCTGCGGCGGTAAAGCGCTCACGAAGATATGATATTGCTTCAACCGCATTGTCACTTTCGGCAATATACATATGAATAACCGATTTTGTGCGGTCCTTCTCGCGAAGCTCATCGTCTATAAGGTCGATGTGCGCGATTTCCCACGCATCTGACTCTAACTCTGAATAATCCTCTATATATATTCCGTATGGTACGGTCATATTGGCTATAGCTGCCGCCTCATCCGTCTTTTCGGTAGGCACGCTCGCCGTAACTTCGGTCCAATCCATAAAAACACCTCAAATAATCATTTTAACATACTTTTATTGATCTTAAAAGAATAATTTTATATCGTTTTCTTCGGCAAATACGGTGCCCTGCACCATACCGCCCCTACCACCGCCGCGAACGGTGAATTTTGCCTTAAATTCGGCAAAAAAAGGTTGTAGCTTATTATCCTCATCACATATAGCAAAGGCAAAGCCCTCTTCCCTTTTCGAGAAGGCGCCATAAAGACCGCTTTTGGTTTTATGTAAACCATCCGCCAAGGCCTGAAGTGCTTTGGTATCAAGTCCGTCCACGAAGACTGCACGCGAGCTTGCATTATCGATTATAAAGCCGAGCATACGACTTACCGTTTGCGCGTGGGCCTCTTTTTCGCGGTCAAGCTTTTCCTGCAAAGCATCGACCGCGACACCTGCTTCATCCTGCTTAGACGAAAGCAATGCCGATATATGCGAAATGTTTTCATATTTTTTTCGGTAATCGAAAAGCGCGTAATCACCGCACTTAAAAACAACCCTTGTGCCGCCGCGCATACGCTCAGTATCAAGAAGCTTTATTATGCCGATTTCACCCGTAAATTTAACGTGTGGCGCGCAACATGCGCACATATCGGTATCCTTGATTTTTACTATGCGGATATCGCCCTCTAACTCTTTTTTACTGCGATAATCGAGAGTTTTAAGCTCCTCGCAATCGGGATAATAGCAGGTTACGGGAAGGTTTAGCCATATCTTTTGGTTTGCGAGTTGCTCTACTTCATCTAATTGCACGCGGGTAAGCTCACCGTCAAAATCGAGGGTAGCAAATTCCTCGCCTAAATGAAAGCCAACGTTAGACAACCCATATAATTTATGCAGTATTCCTGATACGATATGTTCACCCGTATGGTTTTGCATAAAACGGTGGCGACGCGCAAAATCAATTTTTCCCTTTACGGCAGTACCGACCGCTATAGGCGCGTTTGTGTGATGGAAAATCTTATCTCCACTAATTGAAACATAGTGCACCGCAATACCGTTTATTGAGCCTTTATCCGAGGGTTGTCCGCCCGCCTCGGGAAAAAAGGCAGTTCGGTCAAGCATTATTAGGTATTCACCGTTCACCTCTTCAGAAGATAAAACGGTGGCATTAAATTCACTTAAATGCGAATCTGTATCATATAGCTTTTCGATTATCATTTCAGCTTCTCCAGAATAATGTGGGCAACCTTGAAAATATCACCCGCGCCCATCGTAATAATAAGGTCACCGCTTTGCGCGGCGGATATCATAGCATCTGCCAGTTCATTATAGTCCCCTATAACCTTAGCACACTCAAGCGATGCCGCAATATCCTCGGATGCGACGTTGTAGGTATTAGTTTCACGCGAGGCAACTATGGGGGTTAAAAACACCTTGTCGGCAACCGACAGTGCATCAATCATACCATCCTTAAGCAGCGCTACACGCGAATAGGTATAGGGCTGAAAAACCACGATTACATTCTTATAGTCAAGTGTTTTTGCCGCCTTTAGCGTTGCGGCAATTTCGGTAGGATGGTGGGCATAATCATCGACAACGGTGATAGCCTTTGATTCACCGATAAACTCAAATCTTCTGCCGGCGCCCGTAAATTTAAAGAGCGCTTCGGCAATACCTTCTGGCGCTACACCCATATCGTAGCATACGGCAAAGGAAACAAGTCCATTCAACACATTATGTCGACCGGGCGCGTGCATTTCTACACTGCCTAAAAATTTGTTGGCTTTAAAGACGTCGAAGCAGTATCCGAACTTGCCTGCCGTAAGATTTTTAGCGCAGTAATCGTTTGTTTCTTCAAAACCGTAGGTTATAATCCGAGCCTTTGTATCCGCTACCACACGGCGCACGCGTATGTCATCGCCGTTGGCATAGCATATACGGGACATCCCGACAAACTTTTTAAAAGATTCCTCGAGCCTTTCCATAGTGCCGAAATAATCGAGATGGTCGTTATCGATATTAAGCAGTACCGAAATATCGGGTGAAAACTGCAAAAAGCTATCAACAAACTCACACGATTCGCAAACAAGGGTTTCCGAATCGCCCGTAACGCAAGCCGAATCGGCAATTGGAAGCTTGCCACCGATAACGGCATTCGGGTTTTGCTTGTTTAATAGCAGAATTTGTGTTATCATAGAGGTAACGGTGGTTTTGCCGTGTGTACCGCAAACACCGATTACGTTATCGTAAAGGCGTGTAAGCGTACCTAAAAGGCTTGAACGCTCAAGACAGGGTATTCCCAATTTCTTTGCGGCAACAAGCTCGGGATTATCTTCGGGTACGGCGGCAGAATAAACCACAAGACCTGCCCCCGTTACGTTATCCGCGCTATGACCGATAAACACCTTTACGCCGAGCGACTGTAGCTTTTTTGTGTTATCGTTTTCTCCCCTGTCGGAGCCCGTTACGGTAAATCCACGATACTGCATCATCTGAGCAAGCGGACACATTCCGCTACCGCCGATGCCAATCATATGGATTTTGGAAACACCGTTTAAATATTTATCATAAGGTTGTTGTTGCTTCATAACAAGTGCTCCTTTTTTGACATATCTAATTTATTATACTGCATTTACATAAAAAAATAAACCCTTTATTTCAAGGTGGTGGAAAATTTGCAAATTAGTTTACCCAAAAGCATTAATTGCGTGCTCGACACTTTGCACAAGGCGGGCTTTAAAGCATATATTGTGGGCGGTTGCGTACGTGATATTTTATGCGGTAAGACACCCGATGATTTTGATATAACAACGTCTGCCTTGCCCGAAGACACAAAAAAACTTTTTTCTAAAACTGTTGAAACGGGGATTAAACACGGCACCGTAACGGTAATCGTTGACGGTGCGCAGATTGAGGTTACTACCTTTCGTACGGAGGGTAAGTACATTGACCACCGCCGCCCCGAAAGCGTTGAATTCGTAAGCGATGTGAAATACGATTTGTCACGCCGTGATTTTACGGTAAACGCTATGTGTTATAATCACGAAGAAGGACTTATCGATTTATTCGGTGGCAGAGATGACATTAAAAACCGTTGCCTTCGTGCTGTAGGTGACCCCATCCTGCGCTTCAACGAGGATGCGCTTCGTATTTTAAGGCTTGTAAGATTTGCCGCAACACTGGGCTTCACACCCGATGCCAATACGCTAAACGCCGCAAAATTATGCCGTGGCGGGCTTAAGTCCGTTAGTGCGGAACGTATTTTTTCAGAGCTTAAAAAGGCGGCTTCAGGTAATAATTTTACGCCGCTTAACGAGATAATTTCGTGCGGCGCATTAGAGCATCTTGGCATCGTAAACCCAATAGACAATAATTTTAAGCATCTTGAACCGCTTGAGGATTTGCGACTTTTCGCCTTTCTTAATCAAATAAGCTCCGACCTGCCGTATACGCTCAAATCACTTAAATGCAGTAACAAATTTTATAATTACTGCACACTTTTAAATGAAATTACGGTTCCTGATACCCGCTATGAAATAAAGAAAATTTTAAATCGCGCAGGATACGATATTCTTTGCGATTATGCGCGACTTACAGGTCTTACCGATAAACTTATCCATATAGCAGACGATATAATCGCCAAGGGCGAAGCGTACAAGCTATCCCACTTGAAATTAAGTGGTAAGGATATAGCAAAACGCGGAATTTGTGGCGAGGAAATCGGTAAAAGGCTTGAATATCTACTTGATTTGGTAATGCAAAAGCCCGAGCTTAACACGCGCGACAGTTTAATAGAGTTAATTTGAGTAACTAAAAGATAATCAGCGCCATAGAATGTATTGAATTACATTTATGGCGCTGATGCTTTTTAGGGGGCGGCACTTTGAAAATATTGATTTTAGGCGGAGATGCGCGCATGAAGGTGGCGTATGACCAGCTTTTAAGACAAAATCTTGAGGTTAGCACTTTAGGTCTTTTTGAAGGTGACAACGGTAGCGTAGCAGATGCGGATATTTTACTGTTTCCCGTACCTACAACACGGGACGGAAGTAACGTCTACTGCCCGCTTACTAATGCCGTACTACCGCTTGACATTGTAAATGACGCTAAAGAAAACGCAATTATTTTAAGCGGCGGATACGTTTTTCAAAGACCCCACGTAAACTACCTTAACGATGACGGTTATTGCCTTCTGAACGCCGTTCCTACGGCAGAGGGTGCGATTGCGGCGGCGATTAACGCTACCGATTTTACACTTTGGGGAAGTCGTGTGCTCGTTATCGGTGCAGGGCGTGTGGCAAGGATACTTTATGACCGCTTAAAAAGCCTTGGTTGTATCCTTACCGTTTCGGCAAGAAAACAAAAGGATTTTTGCCTTCTTGATGCACTGTCAATAAAGCATATCCACACCCGCGACGTCGCACCAAGGGCGGCAGAATACGATATTATCTTCAACACGATCGACGTACCCATCTTTAAGGGCGCATTGGAAAGTCTTAAAAACACCTACCTTTTCGACCTTTCAAGTAAGGGCTGTATGGATTACAAAAAAGCCGAAGAACTTGGCATTCGCGCACGTATGCTACCGGGTATTCCCGGCAAATCCGCCCCCGTTACAGCAGGAAAAATCATAGCGCAAATGGTAATGCAATATATCGAGGAGTAAGAGCTATGAAAGACATAACTTTAGGATATGCATTCTGCGGCTCGTTTTGCACCATAAAGCAATCCCTTGCCGCTTTAGAGCAGCTTTGTCAGCTACCAATAAAGGTAAAGCCGATAATGTCTGAAATTGTGTATAAAACCGATACCCGATTTGGTACCGCAAACGAGCTTATAGAAAAAGTAGAAGAGTTTTGTAAAGATAAAATCATTCATACTATAGCGGGCGCAGAGCCTATAGGACCTAAAAATTTACTTGATATACTCGTTGTGGCGCCCTGTACGGGCAACACGCTTGCCAAAACGGCAAACGGAATAACCGATACGCCCGTTACGATGGCTATAAAGGCGCATCTCAGGAACAACAAGCCCGTAGTATTAGGCATCGCTACTAACGACGCTTTAGGCGCATCGGCAAAGAATATAGGCCTTTTACACAACACTAAAAATATCTACTTCGTGCCCTACGGTCAGGATGACCCACATTCGAAAAACAATTCACTTGTATGCGATTTTACGCGCATCACCGAAACGGTAGAAGCGGCACTTGAGGGCAAACAAATACAACCCGTTTTCTTAAAATAAAAAAGCATTAGCACCCAACAAAAGTGGGTGCTAATTTTTTATAAAATTGAGATATAATCTGATAAATGGAAAGAATAAATAATTTTTTCCTTTACAGGTGTTTTGAATATTTTTTCACAAGCTTTTGAATAAATATCAAGCTGTTCACCGTAGGTTTCAGACAGTGTTTTAATATCCTTTACCCTATCGGTTTTAAAGTCAAGAACTACTATACCGTCATCCTCGACAAAGCAAAGGTCCACCGCGCCTTGAACGATGATATTGGCATTGGTGTCTTTAAGCGCTTCGTTAAAGCGCGAAGCCGAAATTTCGGTTAGAAAACGCATCTCGCGGTGCAGTTCGTTTGCCGACATAATACGCTTATAAAGGTCACTTTCAAAGAAGCGTTCAAGCGCCGCTCTATCGACAGCCTCTGCCTCACGCTCGGTTATAAACTGCCATTCACAAAGGCGTTCAAGCTCTGCGCTGACGTCGGGGATACCATCCATAGAAATAAACTGCATAACGTGGTGCATCGCGGTACCTCTTTGCGCCGCCGAAAGACCGTCCTTTTCCATAAAATCGGGACGCGCAGTAAAGGCAAAATGCTCACCCTCCGCCGCGTTTGCAAGCGCCGAAACGGATGCTTTTGCCTGAATTCCGCGAAGCTTTTCATAAGGGTATTCATATACTGTGTTTTGGCGAATTTTATCGGCAAGATACAAATCGGGTTGTATTTCCGTTTTGTCTTCGGTTTCCTCAACACCCGAATTTTCATCAAAAAATTCGTTAATCACCGTAACCTTTAGCGGCGCATCAGTCGCTACCGTTTTAAGCTTTATATCGGCAATATCGCGTAGTTTTTGTGCATCGGGATGAAGCAGTGCGCCCGCTAAAATCCAATCACCCATCGTATTACTGCCCTTGATATAATCGGCAGCGATATAAGGTGGCTTTTCTGATAGCGTTGCGGCAATTTTCTGCAGTCTGTCCTCGGCATTTTTACAAGCCGACACAAGACAAAGTCTGTCTTCGGCGCGCGTCATAGCAACGTACAGAAGTCGCATACGCTCATCAATGGTTTTTGCCGAGGCGGCATCCGATATAAGTCGGTGACCCAAAAGGCGCTTGTCCGACATAGACTGCTCGTTATAATACTTAAACGCGATACCCAATTCATCAGAATAAAGCACGCGCGATATAGAATCGGCATTGTTTATACGGGATGCAAGATTTGAAATTATGCAGATGGGAAACTGCAAGCCCTTTGACTGATGCATTGACATAATTCGGACACAGTTATCCCCGCCGCCTACCGATGAACGAAAACTGCTTTCATTTGTTTCCTTAAGGTAATTAATAAAGCCGTAAATACTGCCTATTCTACCCTGACAGTACTGCTTTGAAAGCTTTATAAGGGTATTAAGATTTGCCCTCCTTACACTACCGCCTGACATTGCGCTTACAAGGTTTTGCCAATCGGTAATATATAAAAGCTTTGACACAAATCGGTCAAGCGGCAGTATTGCTGCGCTACGGCGCATTTCGGCAATACGCGTGATAAACTCCGTTGCCTTTTTGTTCCCGTTTTGCGCGGCAAGTGTTACTGCAGAATAAAGGCAACCACTCTTACAGTCGGCGCGCATTAACGCCATATCCTCTGCCGAAAAATTGAATATGGGCGACATCATTACGGTAAGCAATTCAACATCCCACTTAGGATTATCTATAACCCGCAAAAGCGCTAAAGCGGTCGAAATTTCAACCGTTTCAAGAAAGCCCTGCGAATTATATGAAACGGGTATACCGTAACTTAAAAGCATTTCTGAAATAACGGGCGCTTTGTTGTGAACTGCATCAAGCAATATTACGAAATCACTGTAGCGCGCCGAGCGAAGCCTACCCGCTTTATCCTTTATCACTTCACCCTCGCCGAGTACACCCTTAATATATTTTGCTATAGCACGGGCTTCACTCTGCAATAGACTGTCATCATCCTGATTTCCGCACTTATCAACGAGTAAAAGCTCAGCATTGGGCGCATTACATTCGGGAAATTCTGCTGCGGGCACAAGCCTTTCTTCATCATTATAAACAAGGCTACCGCACTGCCCCGCCATTAAAAGACTGAAGAAATAGTTTACGGTATCGCAAACACCGCCACGGCTACGAAAATTGTTGGAAAGAATAATCTTTTTAGCATCGTTTTCCTGTGCTTCCCCAACCGCTACGTAGCGTTGTTTTTTATCAAGAAAGTTTTGCGGATTAGAGCCGCGAAAGCCGTATATGCTTTGCTTAACGTCACCCACTATGAAAAGGTGCTCTTCATTGTTTGACAGTACACGGAAAAGCATATCCTGTAAATCGTTTACATCCTGAAATTCATCCACCAAAACTTCGTCGTAGCGTTCACTAAGCTTTTTTGCACTATCGCGCACCGAAACCTTGCCATCCTTATATTCACAAAGAAGATTAAGCGCCAATTGCTCGGTATTATAAAAGGTAAAGCTATTTTCCTTTTTAAAGGCTTCAAACAACTGTCGGGCATAATCGTTTATAAGCGCTATAAGCAAATTAACCGCATCGGTATGTTCTGATATAAAACCTTGAGTCTGTTCGGCATCGAGCAAAAACAGTTCGGCAATATCCTTTAACGCGTCTACTATTTTCTTTTTGTTATCCTTAAATATCGCGGCGTTTAAATCATCACTTTCGGTAGATGGTACGTTTTTAAGTGAAGCTTCATGAATTGCAATGTTGAATTTGTCCCAATCACCGCACTGCAAAACGGAATAAAGCTCATCAATTAAAAGCGCGGTATTCTTTGCATATTCGTTACACTTTTCGGTGTTTTTTGTAATATAAGGCGCCACATCCGCCATCTTTTCAACGTAAAGGCGGGCGCTTTCAAGTGATTCCTTTGCTTTTTCGAAGGTTTTGATGTACCACGGATGATTTTTATCAAAGGGTATGTTATAAGGTCTTGCTAAATTTTGCAAAAATTGCTCGGGGAACGGCAACTGACAACTATATAGATAAATACGCTCTATAACCGAACTTAAATTCTGCTCATCGTATTCACAGTCGCAAAGCTCCATAAGCTTTAAAAATGCGGGAGTTTGATTTTCCAGTTCTCCCTCTAACACTTTAGACATTGTAGCCTTGCAAACGGGTACGAGCGTTGAGCCATCGCTTACGGTAAAGTCGGGTTCTACCCCACAGTCTTCAAAGTTTTCGCGAATAAGCTTTATACAAAACGAATCTATAGTACATATATCCGCCGACGGTAACAGGTGCTTTTGGCGCAAAAGAGCGATGTCATCGGGATTTTTAAGTATTTCATCGTGAAGCCTTTTTTCAATACGGCTACGCATTTCGGCAGCGGCAGCATTCGTAAAGGTAACGATTAAAAGGCGGTCGGCGCTTATCGGTTTTTCGCCTTGTGTAAGCTTACGGATAACACGTTCAACCAAAACGGCGGTTTTACCCGAGCCTGCCGCCGCAGATACCAGAACGTTGCCGTCGGTATCAATGGCTTTTTGCTGCATGGGAGTTGCCTTAAACGCCATCCTCTTCCACCTGCCTTTCTATTTCACTTATAACGTCGGTATTTGAAAGCCTGGGCACCGCCAAGGGCTTTTCCTTTTCAATACGGCAAACACTTGCAAATTCACAGTATTTACAAGCGGGACTGCCAAGGCCGTCAACTGGATTTGCCGCTATATTACCGCTGTATATATCATTTCCTGCCGTCTTAAGCTTACGGGCAGTAAAATCAAATATCTTATCAAAGTCCTGCGCTTCAATAAAGCTATCGGCATAGCGTGATGACATTTCGGGCACAAATTCGCCCTTTTTGGTCTTGTCCATAGCGTATAAAAGCGCTTCGTCCTTTGCCATAAGACCGCTCATACGGCGTTTTTTAGGCGCGGAATCCTTAGCGCGCATAGCCGGCATATAGAATATACCTGCGGGAATGCCGCCATATTCTTCACTATTGGTTATGGCGTAGAGGTATAAAAGCATCTGCATATTCTGACCGAAAAGAATATCAGGAAGCTTAAATTCGCGGCTACCCGTTTTATAATCAACGATACGAACGTAGCCGTCATATTTATCGACACGGTCAACTATACCCGTAAGGGAAAGCGTGCAACCGTTGTCAAGCGGCACCTTGATTTCAGGCATATCACCGTCGGCGCCGATTTTAAGCTCACACTTTACGGGGGTGAAATCCGACTGAGCAAATTCGAGCGCAAGTCTTTCCACCACGTATTTAAGCGAGAGTGTAA
>JAXJYT010000007.1:0-5224 GCA_036306845.1 Acutalibacteraceae bacterium
AATTTTTCTAAAAACAGTGAAATAAAACGGTTTTTTTGTGTTTTGTCCACCGCATAATCAAAAACGCTGCCTGCTATATTGGAAATTTCGGTTGGAAAATTTTCTTTCGGTAGCGACAAATTAACACCAACGCCTAAAATTGCAAACTGCAAAGATTCCCCCGAAATACTGCCTTCGGTAAGTATTCCGCACACCTTTTTGCCGTCAATGTAAATATCGTTAACCCATTTTATAAGCGCTCTTTTGCCCGACACTTCCTCAATAACCTCTGCCATAGCAACGGCGGCGGCAACGGTTATGAAAAGACTGTCCTTTGGGTTTATATCGGGGCGCAACACGACAGATAGATAAACACCGCCGTCATAAGAAAAAAACTTTCTTCCCATACGGCCCCTACCCCCCGTCTGACGCTTTGAAAGCACGCAGGAAAACTCCTCTGCCCCCTGCCGCGCAAGCTCGCGCGCTACATCATTTGTAGAGTGGGTTTCATCTAAAACTGTGATATTGTCGGTAAAGGAAAAATTTTCAAAACTCATTTTATCACCAAGATAATTTTAGTTAATTTATGCCGCCTTGTCAACAAAATAAACTTTTTTGATTTTCACAGTTGACAAACCACCCCATTTTATATATAATTATTAGGCTAATTGACAATCAAATATTTTATCGAGGTGTGGCTCAGTTTGGTAGAGCGCTGCGTTCGGGACGCAGAGGCCGCAGGTTCAAGTCCTGTCACCTCGACCAAAAATCCTCATTCGAAAGAATGGGGATTTTACTTTTTCACTCTTCACTTTTCACTTTTCACTATTCTCTGCGTTTTTTTGTCAGAGGATTTTTGGAAGTAATAAGTAATAGTGAATAGTGAATAGGTTCGGTGTCTGCTTTGCAGACGAATTTATAGGATTTGACAAAATGCCGATTTTGGCATTTTCTTTTTCATACCTAAAACAGAATGTTTTACAAACATGGGGTTTGAATCGTTTAATAACTCCTAAAACCTTATATTTATGCGGGTTTACGCTTGATTACTATAACGCTACTCCGACCAAAAATCCCCATTCGCAAGAATGGGAATTTTTATTTTTATTTTTATATTACATCTATAATTTTTACCGTTTTATTTTCTACCTTAAAAGCTATTTCAAAATCTGCAAAAAGCCATTTATAAATACGCTCGGGGTCGTTCTGATAAGACGGTCTTATATCCTCACAAAGACAATTTATTGCTATTTTTCTTTTTTCTTCCGGTATAACTGAAAGCTTGTTTTCAATGTCTGCAATATCAAGTGAATAATCTGCAAAATTTTCACCGAACGAGCCCTTTGCGCCCTCCTTGCAATCATAATAGGGAATATAAGGCTTTATATCGTATATAGGCGTATTATCAAGCATATCAACACCAGAAACACGCAATATAATGCCATTTTTCTGCGTTTTTTCAACACCTTTAAGCTTTACACAGGAAAGACCTAAATTATTTGGTCTGAAGGGTGAACGGGTAGCAAAAACACCAATATGAGTATTTCCGCCAAGACGCGGAGGTCTTACTGTGGGCGACCATTCTTCACGGTGATTTTCACTGAAGTCAAATATAAGCCACAAATGCGAATATTCTTCTATTCCGCGAAGTGCCTCTGCCACTCTGTATTCTTCTTCAAATATAATTATTCCCTCGGCATCCACCCTTCCGCTTTGCCTTGGAATACCAAACTTTTCTTTAAAATCTGTGTGTATATGAGCTATAGGTTTTATCTCCATAAAATACCTCTTTTTAAAAACTTATCAAGTCGATTATATATTAATTTCAAAAAATTATCAATCTTAAATTAAATTGTTAAAAATGTTGATATTTTTAATACTATTTTTTAACAATTTTATATTGAAATGGTGTATATCTTGTGCTATAATTTATAGGTATAATAATTTTTATTTATATATATAATATATATTTATATAGAAGGGAAGTTTTTTATATGCCGATAGAATCAATTAACGATATTTGGAGCTCTGTTTGCGAAGAATGTAAAAAGCACATTTCGGGTATTGCTTTTGATACCTTTTTTAAGTTTTTAAAACCTGAGGTAATAAACAGTAACGAATTTATTATTTCTTCTCCGTATGCATATACAAAGGAAACGGTTGAGGATATATACGGTGAGCTTATAGGTGAATCAATTAAAACTGTAATGGGTATTCCGATTGTTCCCCGTTTTGTTGTTGCAGATGATGAAGAAAAAATTCTAAAGGCGGAAGAAGATTTGGAAGGACTTACCTTTGAATCCTTCTTCACATTTGATAATTTCGTTGTCGGCTCTGCAAACCGTTTCGCGCATGCAGCTTCCCTTGCGGTTGCGGATAATAATAACATTATCTATAATCCGCTTGTAATCTACGGTCCTTCGGGCGTTGGTAAAACACACCTTTTATTAGCAATTAAAAATTACATAAAAAATAAGTATCCTTATAAAAATATTGAATACATTCGCGGTGAGGATTTTACAAATCAGCTTATCAAGGCTTTACACGAAGGTAAGCTTGGTATGGGCACCATTGATGATTTCCGCACTAAATTCCGCAATGTCGACGTTTTACTTATAGATGATATTCACTTTATCGCGGGTAAAGAAAGCACGCAGGAGGAATTTTTTAATACCTTTAACACACTTTATCAGAATAATAAACAAATCGTTGTTACTCTTGACAGACCACTTAAGGATATTAAAACGCTTGATGACAGAATTAAGTCCCGCCTTTCTGCAGGTCTTTCGGCAGACATTACGCCACCTGATTTTGAAACGCGCGTTGGTATTATCCGTAAGAAAGCGGAACAAAACAACATAGAAATTGATGAAAACATCGTTTTCTATATTGCCGAGCATATAAAGATGAACACACGTCAGCTTGAGGGTGTTGTTAAAAATATTCACGCCTTTATTACGATAGAAAAGAAGAATCCTAATCTTTCGGTTGTTCAGGGCTTTATAAAGCAGGTAATAAGCGATACACAGCCTGAACCTATAAAGGTTGAAAAGATTATTTCTGAAGTTGCAAGAAGCTATAACGTTTCTGAAAACGATATTTTATCTAACCGTAAAACTGCGCAGTTGGTTTTAGCTCGTCAGGTTGCGATGTATATTGCAAGAGAAACCACCGAGCTTTCATTTAAGGCAATCGGCGAAAGCTTTGGAAAAGACCACACAACCGTTCTTTATAACGTAAATAAGATTGATAAATTCTTAAAGGACAAGCCTTACGAAAAAGAATTGGTTGATGATATTATTAAAAATTTAAAAGGTTTTAATTAAAGTTATTAACATTTTTAACCTTAATTATTTTTGATTTATCAACATTTTTAACATCTTAAAAAAGTTATTAAAGTTATCCACTTTTTATAAAGTAAGATTTTAAATTCAAAATTTCCTTTATTTATAAGGAAAAACGGTGCTTTTCACCATTTCCACCGCACCTAATATTACTGTTATTTATTTACTTTTTTATAGAAAAAATTTGGGGGATTTTTAAATTATGAAATTTATTGTTGAGAGAGCTTTATTTTTAGATGCCGTATCAAAGCTTCAAAAGGTAGTCGGCGCTAAAACCTCTATGCCCGTGCTTGAAGGTATCTTAATTTCGGCAGAATCGGGTCTTCTTACAATGGCTGCGTATAATCTTGAAATGGGTATGAAAAAGGAAATGTACGCTAAATGTGAAGAAGAAGGCGATATTGTAATAAATGCGCGCCTGCTTGCCGATATTTTAAGACGTCTTGGCGGTGTTCAGGTTGAAATTGAAGCCGATGACCGTCTTATGTGCCATATAAGAAGCGGTGAAGCCGTATTTGATATTATGGGTATGGCGGCAAGTGATTTTCCCGAAATGCCTTCTGTATCCGACGGTGAAAAGCTTTCGCTTGAAGGACAGACACTTTGCGATATGGTAAAGGGTACTATTTTTGCGGTAGCGCAGATTGAGGGTACCCGTCCTATTCTTACAGGTATAAATATTTCTATTAAGAATAATATTTTACAGTTTGTCGGTATTGACGGTTACCGTCTTGCTATCAGAAGACAAAAGATAAATATTGATAATGAAATTGAGTTTATAGTTTCCGGAAGAGCTATAAATGAAGTTGTAAAGCTAATTGATGAAAACGTTGAAGAGGTTAATATTACCGTAGGTCACAGACTTTGTTCGTTTGAAATGGGCGGATATGTATTTATTTCCCGTCTTTTAGAGGGTGAGTTTGTAAACTACGAAAAGATTATTCCTGCCGAATATAAGCAGACTGCCGTTATGAACAGCAGTGAAATTATAAATACCGTTGAGCGCGTATCACTTCTTATTAACGATACTTTCTCAACACCGGTAAGATGCGTGTTTGAGCCGGAGGACGTAACAATAAGCTGTGCTACCTCTATGGGTCGCGCAAAGGAAGTTTACCGAATGAACCTTAACGGTGAGCCTTTTGAAATTGGTCTTAATTCACGTTATCTTTTAGATGCGCTTAAGGCTTGTGATCAGGGTGACGTATTATTCCGTTTTAACGGCTCTAATGCGGGTGTTACTATTATTTCGGCAGATGAAAACAATAAAGATTTCTTATATCTTATAATGCCGATGAGGTTGAAATAATGGAAACAGTTAAAATTTCAATAAAAGAAGAATTTATACGCCTTGACAGTGCGCTTAAGCTTGCAGGTCTCAGTTTTACTGGCGGTCAGGCAAAAATTATGATTCAAAACGGTGAAGTTACCGTAAATGGTGAGGTTTGTACCATGCGCGGTAAAAAGCTTCGCCTTGGTGATACTGCAACCGTTGAAGGCAAAAGCCTTGTAATAGAAAATGCAGGTTAAAAAGATAAATATATCGGGTTTTCGCAATATAGATAATATTGAAATTTTGCCCGATAATCAGATGAATGTAATATTCGGTGAAAATGCGCAGGGTAAAACCAATATTTTAGAGGCATTGTGGCTTTTTACGGGCGCTAAAAGTTTTCGTGGCAGTAAAGAGCAGAATTTTATAGGATTTAATAAAGAAAATGCTAAAAATTCACTTTTATTCAAGGCTTTAGGTGTAGAAAACGAAGCTCAGATGTGTTTTGGTGAAAAAAGGGAAGCTTTTTTAAACGGAAAAAAGCTGTCCTCACCCTCTTCACTTGCGGGAAGCTTTAATGCAGTTGTATTCTGCCCCGATGATTTATCTCTTGTGCGCGACGGTCCCG
>JAXJYT010000008.1:0-1256 GCA_036306845.1 Acutalibacteraceae bacterium
TTTTTATATTTTTATTATATACTGTTTACACATAAAATTCAATATGTATTTAATAACTTTTTAAACTTAAAAAATTAAATTTATTTCCTCTTGACAACCTATCTTTTCAGGTGTAAAATATCTATAGAACATTTGTTCGATAGATGGAGGAATAACTTGTGGACAGAACGATTTTGCATGTTGATTGCAACAAATTTTTTGCATCGGTTGAATGTTTGCACCATCCTGAAATACGGTCATTTCCTGTTGTAGTAGGTGGCAGAGAAGAAGCAAGACATGGAATAGTGCTTACCAAAAACGAGATAGCATCAAAATACGGCATTGAAACTGCAGAACCGTTGTGGAAAGCACGCCAGAAATGCAGTAATCTGATAGTTGTGCCACCCAACTATCCTCTTTATGTGAGGTTTTCAAAGCTTGTAAGAGAAATATTGAAAGATTACAGCAACAATATCGAGCCTTTCGGGCTAGATGAAGCATGGGTCGATGTATCAGAAAGCGCCGCAATTTTCGGCAACGGTGAAAAAATCGCCGAGGAAATACGGCAGCGTATAAAATTTGAGTTAGGGATAACGGTCAGTATAGGTGTAAGTTATAATAAAATCTTTGCAAAACTTGGCAGTGATTATAAAAAGCCTGATGCAATTACTATTATCAGAAAGGACAATTTTAAAAAAATAGTCTGGCCGCTCCCTGCATACGATCTTTTATGGATAGGCAAAGCTACATACAAAAAGCTATGTTCACACTATAGATATACCATTGGTGATGTTGCAAATACAGATCCTGAGCTTTTACACCGTTGGTTTGGCAAAAACGGCTATATGCTTCATTCTTTCGCCAATGGTTATAACAAGGATCCTGTTATGAAAACCGGATATAAATCAGATGTTAAATCCATAAGTAACAGCGTAACATCGCCGCGTGATCTTGTTAGTGATGAAGATGTAAAATCTGTGTTTTTAGTTTTGGGCGAAAGTGTAGCCCGTCGCCTACGCGAGCAAGGCTTATACACCCAAAACATATGTATATCCTTGCGAAACAATATGCTTAATACTGTGACTTGCCAGCGCGAGCTTGACTGCGCAACCAATATCACCGCAGAGATCTGTGAAACTGCTTATAATATCTATAAAACCTCTTATCAAAAAACAGTACCGCTGCGTTCTGTCGGAATTTGTGCAAAGGCTCTTATTCCCGATACCACTCCGATACAATTGGACATTTTCAAGGATCAAAAAAACCGTGAAAAAAAA
>JAXJYT010000009.1:0-4555 GCA_036306845.1 Acutalibacteraceae bacterium
AACGGTGATTTTGAACGTTCTATAAACCGCGCACGAAGAAAGCTTCGCAGGCACATAGGAAATTAAAAACGGTATCCTTGCGGATACCGTTAAAATTATTTTTTATCGATTTTTTTAGGGCAAAAGCTATTTAAAGGACATCTTTCGCAATATGCTTTTCTTGCCGTACAAATATCCCTGCCGAAAAGCACCGAACGATGACAGAAATCGTTGGATTTTTCGGGCGGTAAAAGCTTTCGCATAGCCATTTCTACCTGTAAAGGATTAGTTGTTTTTACAAGTCCCAAGCGGTTACATAGCCTTATAAAATGTGTATCGGTAACCACGGCAGGCTTGCCGTAAATATCGCCGCACACAAGGTTTGCCGTTTTTCTGCCAACACCGGGGAGTATTGTGAGCGCCTCTATAGTGTCGGGCACGTTACCGCCAAAATCAGTCATGATTTTTTGTGCAATGCCTACAAGGTCGCGCGCTTTTGTCTTATACAGTCCGCAGGTTTTTATAAGCTCCTCGACATCTGATATTTCTGCAACAGCCATGCTTTTGGCATCGGGATACCTATTAAAAAGTGCGGGTGTCACCATATTAACACGCGCATCGGTGCACTGCGCCGAAAGTCTTGTAGCGATAAGTAGCTGAAAAGCATCGGTATATTCGAGTGAGCAGATTGCATCAGGGTAAAGCCCTTCTAAAGCCGCTATCGCATTTATTGTTATTTCTTTTTTTGTCATATTACTTATTTATATCAACAAGTTTAAGGTCGCCCGATTTTATAAGGCCTAACTTGCGCATACCCTCGGCAATACCAAGCGTAACTGTGGCAGGTAGTACAAAGTGCATAACTATAATCTGAAGTAATGCAATAGTAGGTTTTGTGCCTGCGGCAGTCATTGCCTCAAACGCGGAAAACTGACCTACAAGTCCTGCCGAGCCCATGCCCGAGCCTACGGGTGTGCTTACCATTTTAAGCACCGCCGAAGAAATCGGACCTAAAATAGCGCTTGAAATGATAGAGGGCAACCAAAGAATAGGCTTTTTAACAAGATTAGGCATTTGTATCATAGATGTACCGATGCCCTGTGCAATAAGACCGCCCATTTTGTTTTCACGGTAGCTGATAACGGCAAAGCCGACCATATGGCAACAGCAACCGATTGTGGTAGCGCCTGCCGCAAGTCCCGTTATACCCATTGAAATACCAATAGCCGCAGAGGATATAGGTAGTGTAAGTAAAACACCCATAATGACCGATACAAGCATACCGCCGATGATGGGGGATTTATCAACGTTTATGTTTACAAGCTCACCAATCCATTTCATTGCAAAGGATATGTACGGTCCCACGAGATAGCCTGCAACGGCACCGCCAAGTATGCAGCAAAGGGGCGTGAGTATAATTTCAAGCCTTGTTTTGCCCGATACAAGAAAACCGATTTCAATAGCAACATATGCCGCAATGAATGCACCGAGCGGCTCACCCGGAGCGCCCATTTTAAAGGCTTCAAGTGACAAATTCGGAAACGCGCCAACCATACCTGCAACCGCGGCAGATACCGTTGTAAGCGGAGAAGATTTAAGCTTTACCGCAACGCCGACACCGATGCCCGCACCCGTGATGGTTTTGGCGACACTGCCCATAGCGTTAAGATATGTACCCACGGTACCGCCTATAAGCGAGCCCGCTTGGCATATAATGGTACCGATAATAAGCGTAGAAAATAATCCGTACGCCATACCCGAAAGTCCGTCGATAAAAAGTCGGTTAAGATACTTCTTAATCATTTTCTCACTTCCTAAAAAAATTTATTAAATGTAATTATAGTATAAAATATTTTTGTAGTCAAGTCCATACACTTGAAAAAATGGGGATAATGTGATAAGATAAACTTAATAAAGGGGATTTTTTATGACACAAATTTATCTTGTTCGCCATTGCGAAGCAATGGGCAATAAAATGCGTATTTTTCAGGGTACAACCGATTGCGATATAAGTGAAACGGGCGAAAAACAGCTTGAATTTCTAAGCGAACGCTTTGCCCACGTTCATATTGATAAGGTTTATTCAAGTCCGCTTATCCGCACGGTAAAAACGGCGCGGGCAATCATAGGTAAAAGGGAGCTTGAGGTTATTACACATAAGGGACTTATCGAGCTTGACGGTGGCGTGGTAGAGGGCCGTCCGTTTGCCGAAGCCTTTAATGAAATCGAGGGTCTTGCTGAAATATGGAATAATCATCCGCAGGATTTCGCGCCCGATGGCGGTGAGCCGATGCGTGTGGCTTACGAGCGTATTTGGAACACCATTTTGGAGCTTGCGCGTGAAAATGAAGGCAAAAGCGTGGCGGTAGCTACCCACGGTGGCGTATCGCGTTGTCTTTGCTGCCGTATGCTTTATAATGATATAAATCGTTTAAGTGAGGTGCCTTGGTGTGAAAACACCGCCGTTACCAAGCTTTGCTTTGATGATGACATGAACGTTACTATGGAATATATGAACGATCACACCCACGTGCCCGATGAATATATGCCAAAGCGTAGCAGAATAGTAAGTAAAGTTGAGGAAAATAAACAATGATTATAATGTCGGTCGATTTGGGTAAGGCGCGAACGGGTATCGCTGTAAGTGATGCCACAATGCAGTTTGCCTTTCCGAAATGTGTTATAACCGAATACAATACCGAAAAGCTAATTGATAAAATCTGCGATAAGGTTGTCGAATACGGCGCGCAAAGAATCGTTGTGGGACTGCCTAAGAATATGGACGGTACACACAGGGTGAACGCGCGCAGGAATGTACCGATATTGCAAAGGCGATAGGGGAGAAAAGCGGTATTGAAACAATCCTTTGGGATGAACGCGGCACTACGGTTACTGCGCATAATTATTTAAGTATGAACGATGTGCGCGGCAAAAAGCGTAAGCAAACGGTTGATGCCGTAGCCGCCGTTATAATTTTAGAGGATTATATGAGAAGCCTTAAATAACAAAAACTCCAACGAGTTTAAGCTCGTTGGAGTTTTAATTTTTACACCTGAATATTAATGCTCTCTCTTTTTGAAGCCGCGGCGTTCGCGGTTGCCACCGTTTTTACGGGGAGCTTCTTCCTGCGCATCATCCTCAACAACTGCGCCGTTTACCTCAACAAGCGCATCGCGACGGGAAAGATTGATTCTGCCCTGATCATCTATTTCGGTAACCTTAACGATTACTTGGTCGCCGACAGCTACAACATCCTCAACCTTTTCAACACGCTTAACGTCAAGCTTGCTGATGTGAACAAGACCTTCCTTACCGGGAGCGATTTCAACGAATGCGCCGAAGGTCATAAGTCTTGTAACCTTACCGCTGTAGATAGCGCCGATTTCGGGATCGTTGGCAATAAGATCAACGATAGCAATTGCCTGACGTGCCTTCTCAATATCAAGACCTGCAACGTATACGTGACCGTCTTCCTCAATATTGATAGTGCAGTCGCACTGCTCTTGAATAGACTGAATAACCTTGCCCTGCTTACCGATAACATCACCGATCTTGTCGGGACTGATAACGGTGGTAAGCATCTTGGGTGCGTATTTGGAAAGCTCTGCGCGGGGCTCTGCAATACACTTGAGCATAACCTCATCAAGAATATACTTTCTTGCCTTGTTGGTCTTTGCAAAAGCTTCTTTGATGATTTCGGGGGTAAGACCGTGAACCTTAAGGTCCATCTGAATAGCGGTGATACCATTGTGTGTACCTGCTACCTTAAAGTCCATATCGCCGTAGAAGTCCTCAAGGCCCTGAATGTCAACCATTGTCATAAAGTCGCCGTAAACGCCCTGGTCACCGGTAATAAGACCGCAAGATATACCCGCAACGGGAGCTTTAATCGGAACACCTGCCGCCATAAGCGCCAATGTGGAACCGCATATAGAGCCCTGTGAAGTAGAACCGTTAGAGGAAAGTACTTCGCTTACAACACGGATAGCATAGGGGAAATCCTCAACACTCGGAATAACGGGGAGAAGAGCGCGTTCAGCGAGTGCTCCGTGACCGATTTCACGACGACCGGGGCCGCGTGAAGGCTTTGTTTCACCTACAGAGTATGAGGGGAAATTGTAGTGGTGGATATAACGCTTGCTTGTGTCCTCATCAAGACCGTCAAGCTTCTGTGCCTCGCTTACGGGAGCCAAGGTAGCAATGGACAATACCTGAGTCTGACCGCGGGTAAACATACCCGAGCCGTGAACACGGGAAAGCAGGTCAATCTGAGCATCAAGCGGACGGATGTCATCAATGCCTCTGCCGTCAACACGCTTATGCTCGTCCTTAAGCCAGGCGCGAACAACGTGCTTCTGAACAAGATACATAATCTCGTCAAGCTTAGCCTCGTTACCCTCAAAACGCTCGTCAAACTTTGCGTGAACAGCGTCATAGATGGGTAAAAGCGCTGCATCGCGAACATTCTTATCATCGGTATCAAGGGCTTTCTTTACATCTTCAATGCAGAATGCCTCGATTTCAGCCATGATTTCGGGGTCTGGGTCACTTGATTCAAAGGTGAACTTTTCCTTAC
>JAXJYT010000010.1:0-7439 GCA_036306845.1 Acutalibacteraceae bacterium
AAATAGTACGGATATTTAATCCGTACTATTTTTTTATCTTAAGTGAATAATCATCATTTATTTCAACATCGAAAACGGTTTTAATTATTCCCGATTTCAGTACCTCCTGCGGTGTACCGTAAAAAGCAATGTTGCCGCCACTCAGTACTGCAATTTTATCCGAAAAGTTAAGCGCCAAGGTGATATCGTGCATAACGGTAAGTATGCCGCGACCTTCCTCTGCAAGTGAACGTAGTCTTCGCATAAGTGATAACTGATTTTTTATATCAAGATACGTTGTAGGTTCATCAAGTAGTAAAAATTCGGTATCCTGCGCTAAGCAAAGTGCAAGATAAGCGTTTTGGCGCATACCGCCCGAAAGTGATGAAAGGGGACTGTCGGCAAAAGAGTCAATACCCATTTTTTGCATAGCGCCAAGCGCAATTTCACGGTCGCGTGCAGTGTATTTGCGGGGGTATTCGATGTGCGGAAATCTGCCGTGCAGTACCATCTGCCGTACCGACATATCGGGGAGCGGCTTGCCCTGCGGAAGATACGAAAGCTTCTTTGCACGCTCACGGTAGCTAAGGGATAAAAGATTACGGCCTTCCGATATAATCTCACCCGACGACGATTGCACAACACCGATTATTGCCTTTAAAAGCGTACTCTTGCCCGAGCCGTTAGGTCCGATTACCGACGTAAGCTCTCCGTTTTCAAGCGTAAGGCTTATACCGCTAAGCACACGGCGCTCACCGTAGCCCGCAACAAGATTATTGATTTCAAGCATTATAGTGCCCTCCTTTGCTGCGAATGAGTAGAAATACAAAGAAGGGTGCGCCGACAAATGCCATAATGATGCCAACGGGTATTTCGTAAGGGGCAAAAGCGGTACGCGCTACGGTATCGCAAAGGCACACAAAGCCACCGCCCAAAGCCGCGCATAGCGGTAAAAGCGTGCGGTATGAGCTACCCGATAAGCGTCTTATAATGTGAGGTACGATAAGTCCTACAAAGGATAAAAGTCCCGCAATACTTACTGCGCAACCTGCCAGAAGCGCCGCAAGACCGATGAAAACCAATCTGTAACGTCTTACGTTAAGTCCAAGACTTATTGCACTTTCATCACCAAGCGTAATAATATCAAGCTCGTTGGTAAAGGTGCAAAGTAATATGGTTGCTAAAGCACAAAGAATAGCAACGGGTATCAGCTTTTGATAGGTAACACCGCTGAAGTCACCGATTTTGAAATCGTTGCTTAGAATGCTTGTTTCAGGGATAAGCGTTACTAAAGTGTCGGAAAATGCGCCCCATAAACTGTTAACTGCTACACCAAGCAGTATTACCGTACCACGTGATGCACGTGATTTGTGCGCAATGGCACTTATAAGCAATACGCTTAAAAAAGCGCCTAAAAAGGCGAATACCGACATTGCCCAACCGCCCAGAAGTCCAAGGCTTACACAAACTGTAACGGCAAGACCTGCGCCCGAATTCACGCCTATAATAGAAGGTGAGGCAAGACGGTTGCCGAAAACGCCCTGTATAACTGCGCCCGAAATTGCAAGGGCGCCGCCACACACAAGGCACGAAAGGGTGCGCGGCAAGCGAACGAATAAAAAGATGTTACGGTTTGCCGTGTTGCTTTCTTTGTTTAATATAATTTTTACTATATCCAAAGCGGTAAGTCCGGCACTGCCAAGCAACAAGCTTATAAGAGCGGAAACGAAAAAGAAGATAACCGCTAAAGCTATAAGCGCCGTATTACGTTTAGGATTGTAGAATTTCGGCAAGCTTTTCATAGGCCTCTGCCCAGCGTACGTTTGGCTTGATGTTGAAAAGTCGGCGTTCCATTATGTGAACACGTTCATTTTTAACTGCATCAAGGCTTTGCCACGCCGGATTTTCCTCCAGATTTTTTGTAAGATTTTTTTTAGCCGCCGCCGTGTCATCGCCCATTGTTACAACGAAAATACGGTACGGCTCACCTTTAATAATGCTTTCAATACTTAAGCTTTCAAGTAGTGTAGTATCACTGTCGGCAATATTTACAGCTCCAAGGTCAGAAAGCATTTCACCAAGCACGGTGCCGCTGCTGCCCTTTGCTTTAAGGGTGGATGCCGATGTGCGAAGCAGTAAAATTTTGCGCTTGGCATTATCCTTTTTGTCAAAAGACAAATCTGATTTTATTTTATTTATGCTATCAGAAAGCGCGGTGCCGTTTTTTGTATAAAGGTCAGGTCTGCCGGTTATATCGGTGCAAATTTTTAACATATCAAGGTAATCGTAGAATGAATCAACGTCAAAATAAGCTACGCAAATGCCCGATGCTTCTAAAGTTTCACACATTTGAACGTTAGCGGCGGTCGATGCGCTTGCAATTACTAAATCGGGACTTGATGAAAGCAATAATTCGATATTGGGTGAATGTGCGCCGCCAATGTTTATGGCATCACCTAAGCTTAAACCAAAATCATCCCATGCGTCCTCGGCGGTAGCGCAAACGGTGCCGCCCGCTAACTGCCATATTTCAGCAAAGCTGCCAATAAGCGCGGCGACCCTTTTGGGTGATTTTGGTACGTTAACCTGTCTTCCAAGAGCATCGGTGAAAACTACCGTGTCAGAAGTCGCACTACTATTATTATCCTTTTTGCAACTGCAAAGCGGCACTAATAAAATTAGCGCCGCCAGTATAGTGCAAATAATTCTTTTAACCAATGAGTTTACCTTCAACATAATCGAAGCCCAATCTGTTTATAGTATCTGCAAAGCGTTCACCCTTTAAGCCTTCATCACGGAAAAGGCAGATTGCCTTATCAATAACCTCAAGTACCTCTTCTTCGCTTGTAAAGATTTTAGAAAGCGGCTTGCCCTGAGCGGTCTTTTTGCCCCAACGGCCGCCAATGCAAACCTTGTAGCCTGCGGTAGCGGTTTCAAATACGCCAAAGGGACACGTCTTATGACAACGTCCGCAATGATTGCAAACATTAGAATCAATATGTATTTTGCCGTCCTTTATAGATGCGGCGCCCATCGGACAACCCTCCACAATAGCGCACTTTGCGCAGCCACGGCACTTGTCGTAATCGGGTGTGAATACACGTTGACCGATAACACCTAAGTCATTAAGGTCGGGTTTGATGCAGTTATTGGGGCAACCGCCGACACCCATTTTAAATTTATGAGGGAGCGCGGTAT
Organism: Acutalibacteraceae bacterium; assembly: GCA_036306845.1. Taxonomy (GTDB): domain Bacteria; phylum Bacillota; class Clostridia; order Oscillospirales; family Acutalibacteraceae; genus UBA737. The sequence goes on from JAXJYT010000010.1 coordinate 3,178, forward strand.
CGTGATAGCCTAAATAAAACCTTTCGTGCATCTTAAGGCTCAAGCCGAAGGTGTCAATAAGACCAAAAGTGCAGGTTGTACCCTTGCATGAAACCATAGGTCTTACCTTAGGTCCTGTACCACCTGAATCAAGACCGTTTTCACGAAGGAACATAATAAGAGCGGGAATGTTGTTGTAGGGAACACCCTGAATTTCAACGCTCATACGGCTTGTAAAGCATACCTCACCCGAGCCAAAACGGTCGGCGGCTTCGGCTAAAGCGCGTGCCTCATCGGTTGTGATTTTACCATTTCTTGTAACTGTGCGAATGTTAAATATATCATCGAATCGCTTATCGCGAAGACAGCCAAGACCCTTAACCTTGCCAATTTGTTCGGGCGTGGGCTTACCCTCAGCAGGTGTCATACCAAGTGCTTCAAAAAGTTCTGAATTTTCCATATTGAGTTCCCCTTTAAAAGTATATTTTATTCTTCAGCGCATCAAGCATAACCGTTGCACTGCTTTTGTTTGTGGCAAGCGGAATGCTCTGCACATCGCAAAGGCGCAAGAGCGCCGATACATCAGGCTCGTGCGGTTGTGCGGTAAGCGGGTCGCGAAGAAATATTACTAAATCCATATTGCCATCGGCAAGCATGGCGCCGATTTGTTGGTCACCGCCTAAAGGACCGCTCTTCATACGCTTGATATTAAGCGCTGTTTCACCCATAATAAGAGTGCCCGTGGTACCTGTCGCATAAAGCTCGTGTTCCTTAAGTACATCCTTATATTCTATAGCAAGCTTTATGATTTCATCCTTTTTCTTATCGTGTGCAATAAGTGCAATTTTCATAGTAATCCCCCAAATGTAGATACTGTATATATAATACTATTTTAAAATATAAGTGTCAATACAAGATTTATGTTGACACTTATATTTTGTTTTGGTATGCTTAAAAAGGTGATAATTATGAAGAAATTTTTGGTTATTGTTGACATTCAGAATGATTTTGTAGACGGTGCTTTAGGCACCGCCGAGGCACAAAAAATAATCAAGCCTGCTGTAGATAAAATCAAGAACTTTGACGGTGAAATTTTTGTGACATATGATACTCACAGTAAAGATTATCTTAATACCGCCGAGGGTAAAAAGCTACCCGTTGCCCACTGTATCAAGGATACAAGCGGTTGGCGGCTTAACGGTGAAATTGCCGCGGCACTTGAGGGCAAAAAATACACCGAGGTTATAAAGTATACCTTTGGCTCAAAGGATTTACCGCAAATTCTGCTTGATGCCGCGAGCGGTGAAGAATTTTCGGTTGAGCTTATCGGTCTTTGCACCGATATTTGCGTGGTATCAAATGCGCTTTATCTTAAGGCAAATTTCCCCGAATTTGATATTTCTGTAGATAGTGCTTGCTGTGCGGGTGTAACACCTGAAACTCACAACGCCGCGCTCGATACAATGCGGTGTTGCCAGATTGATGTAAAATAATGTATAAAACCTTAAACGAGCATTACCGCGAGAAATTCGGTTGCAAGGTGTACAAACTCTCCATAGATGGCGGTTTTACCTGCCCTAACCGTGACGGTACCATAGATACGCGCGGTTGTATTTTCTGTTCGGCTGCGGGCGGCGGAGAATTTGCTGCAAGGGGGAGCAGTGTAAAAGAGCAGTTGGATTCCGCAAAGAAAAGGGTGGAGGCTAAAAATAAAAACGGAAAATATATTGCATATTTTCAGGCGTTTACTAATACTTATGCCTCATCTGAACAACTCAGTAAGCTATATTCTGAGGCTATAGAGCCCGATTATATTGTAGGGCTCTCGGTGGCAACGCGTCCAGATTGTCTGCCTGATAGCGTAATAGAATTGCTTTGTGAAATTAATAATATAAAACCCGTAAGCGTTGAGTTAGGGCTTCAGACCGCAAATGACAAAACGGCAAAATATATACGGCGCGGTTATGAAACAAAGGTGTATTTTGATGCGGTTTCAAGGCTTCGCGCGGCTGGACTTGAGGTTGTAACGCATATAATAATCGGTCTGCCTAATGAAACGACGACAGACGCGATTGCGACTACTCGCGCGGCGGTGGCGGCGGGCACTTGCGGCGTAAAATTTCATTTGTTACATATTTTAAAGGGAACCGACCTCGAAAAATCATATAATAAGGGCGAATTTACTTGTCTTTCGCGCGGGGAATATGCTAAAATACTAAAGGAATGTATAAAAGTGCTTCCTCCCGATATTGTTGTACACAGAATAACGGGGGACGGCGATAAGCGTAGCCTTGTAGCGCCAATGTGGTCGGCGGATAAAAAGGCAACACTTAATTATCTTAATAAATATTTAAGTGATGGGTGATATTATGTTTTCTAAAACCGAAAAATTGCTTGATAGTTTTCTTTCCATGGGTGTACCGGGATACGATTTTATCGTTTTCAAGGATGGCGAATGTATTTTTCGCAAAATGGGCGGACACAGTAATTTAGAAGAAAAAATAAAAATGACGGGTAATGAGCGTTATAATATCTATTCTTGCTCAAAGCTTATAACCTGCGTTGCGGCACTAAAGCTTTATGAGGACGGACTGTTCAGTCTTGACGATAAGCTTTGCGACTACATACCCGAATATAAGGAAATATTTTTACAAACTGAAAACGGTCTGCAAAAATCAGACAAAGACATCCTTATCAGGCATCTTTTTAATATGACGGCGGGATTCACCTACAATCTGAACCGCAAAAGCATAACGGATTGCCGAAACGATACAAACGGCAGATGTGATACGCTCAAACAGATAAAATATATGGCAAAGGATGCTATGAGCTTTAAAGCGGGTGAAGGTTGGGAATATAGCCTTTGCCACGATGTATTGGCGGCTTTTGTAGAGGTGGTAAGCGGCGAGCGCTTTGGTGAATATGTGAGAAAAAATATTTTTGAACCGCTCGGTATGAGCCGTTCTACATTTTTGCTCCCTGAAGAAGAGCTTGATACGATATGTGAACAGTATATTTTTGATAACAATAGCAAAACCGCAAAAAATTGCGGCAAGGAAATAATGTATTATAAATTCGGAAGTATGTATGAAAGCGGCGGCGCGGGCGCAATCTCTACGGTAGATGATTATATGAAGCTTTTGGAAGCACTCAGAACAGGCGCATTATTAAAAAGCGAAACGGTTGATTTAATGCTATGTGACTGTCTCGACGAAAAGCTCCGTAAGGGCTATTGGTATCCCGATTACGGCTACGGTTTAGGTGTCAGAACACCGAAATTCGATATGAACACAACGGATTTCGGTTGGGGCGGCGCCGCAGGCGCATATTGGGCGATAGACCGCCAAAACGGTATATCCGTCTACTATGCACAGCATATGCTCAATTCGCCCAATAAACAGGGGCGGTATACTCTTTATGCAACGCTTAAAGAGGATTTGTTTGGCACGGCACAAAAATCAGATTTCGCATTGGATTCCAAGCTATCGCAATATGTTTAAAAAGAGGATTTAATTTATGGCAGATGTTTTAAAGGGCTTAAAGCCCCAAAGGGTTTTTGAAATTTTTGAGGATATATGCGCTATACCTCACGGGTCGGGGAACACAAAGGCAATCAGCGATTACTGTGTGGGTTTTGCAAAGCAAAGAGGACTTTCTGTTTATCAGGATTCCCTTAATAATGTTGTTATAAAAAAAGCGGCAACTGCAGGATATGAAACCCACCTGCCCGTGATTATTCAAGGTCATCTTGATATGGTGTGTGAAAAGGATGCCGACTGTGACTTGAATATGGAAACCGACGGATTGCGTCTTTTTGTGGACGGTGATTTAGTCGGCGCACACGGTACCACGCTTGGTGGGGATGATGGTATTGCCGTTGCTATGGCTTTAGCCGTTTTAGATGACAATACGCTTTTACACCCACCGATAGAGGTACTGTTTACCACCGATGAGGAAACGGGTATGTACGGTGCCGAGGGGCTTGATGTCAGCGTGCTTTCGGGTAAAATACTTATCAATATCGATTCCGATAACGAGGGTGAATTTACCGTAGGTTGTGCGGGCGGTGCGCGCGCGGAATTTTCTTTGCCGCTTAAAAGGTGCGACATAAGCGCACCCTGCTATACTGTGGAAATATCCGGACTTTTGGGCGGTCATTCGGGCTCGGCAATAAATAAGGGCAGACAAAATTCCAACGTGCTTATGGGTAAGCTTTTGGCAAGCTTTGACTTTCCGTACAATATTATTGATATTGCGGGCGGACTTAAGGATAACGCTATACC
>JAXJYT010000011.1:0-9220 GCA_036306845.1 Acutalibacteraceae bacterium
CGGCTCAGACAAGCAAAAACCTTGACACAAGGGATTGTGCTATTCTTGCGGCACTTGATTTGTGTGATGACAAAAACAAGGCTGTTAAAAAGAACAAGGATATTGTTGGCAAGGCTGACCAAATTATTCAGAATACGACCGAGCTTAACAGAGCCTGCAAAGAATATAAGGAAAGGCTTGCCGAGGCTATCAATGACAACACCCGTCTTGTAAAGCGCATAAAAGCACTTGAGGAGCAGTTAAGAACTCTCAGCAATGAGAATATCGACCTCAAGCAGAGCCTTAAAGATGCTCAAAAGTCAGGTTCAGTGGAGAAAAAGCCGGTTGAAAAGACAGAACTGGAAAAGAAAAACGAAAAGATGATGGGATATGTTCCGATGAAACAGTATTCCCTATTTGAAGATAAAGATGAACAGAATTGAGATTCTTGCACCGGCAGGCGGATTTGACAGTGTTATTTCAGCCGTACGAAGCGGAGCAGATGCGGTTTATTTGGGAGAAAAATCATTTTCAGCCAGAGCATCAGCTCAGAATTTTGACGATGACGAGCTGAAAAAAGCTGTTGCCTACTGCCACATACACGGAGTAAAAGTGTATGTAACTATAAATACACTCATATTTGACGATGAATTTGAAAAACTTAAAAAGGCGATAATTTCAGCGGCAGAAGCCGATGTTGATGCGCTTATAGTGCAAAATCAGGGTGTTGCTAGGCTTGCAAAAAAGCTTGTGCCCGACCTTCCTTTGCACGCTTCAACGCAGATGAGCGTGCACACCGCATCGGGTGTTCGTGCTCTCTACGAAATGGGCTTCAAGCGAGTTGTGCTTTCAAGGGAGATGAGCCGTGAAGAAATCAAAAAAGCGGCTGAAGTTCCTGTTGAACTTGAAGTTTTTGTGCACGGTGCGCTTTGTATGTGCGTTTCGGGTCAATGTCTGCTATCCTCCGTTTTGGGTGCCCGTAGCGGTAACCGCGGTCTTTGCGCGGGACCTTGCCGACTGCCCTTTAAGGCGTCAGGCGGTACGGGTTATGATTTAAGCCTTAAGGATCTATCACTTGTAGAATATATTGATGAGCTTGTAGAAATGGGCGTTGCCTCTCTTAAAATAGAGGGAAGAATGAAGCGCCCTGAATATATTGCCGCGGCAACCGCAGCTTGCAGACAAGCTCTCGATAACGGATATGCTCAAAAGGAATTAATAGAGGCTTTAGGTGACGTTTTCTCACGTTCGGGCTTTACAGACGGTTACTATAAAAGCGTGCGCGGGCGTAATATGTTTGGCATCCGCACTCGCGATGACGTAACGGCATCAAAGGAAGCCTTTTCATATCTTCACGGAATTTACCGTAATGAGCGGCAATCGGTACCCGTTACCATAACTGCAAGGATTCATAACGGCAAGCCTATCAAATTAGAGATATCCGACGGAAAAAATACAGCTTGCGCGCAGGGTGATATACCCGAGTTAGCGCAAAAAGCACCGACCGAACGTAAAACGGTAGAGGAAAGTCTTAAAAAGCTTGGAGGCACACCGTACTATGCTGAAAAGGTAAATGTGGATATAGATGACGGACTTTTTGTAAGAGGCGCCACCCTTAATGAACTTCGGCGAAATGCTATAGATAAATTAAACCGCATACGCGCTACGGTAAATGTACAGGATGAAATTCCCGTAAACCTTGATTTTACCGATATAAAGCACCGTGACACACCGTATATAATAGCACGGTTTGAGGATAATGGCGCTATACCCGATAATATATCGGCAGATGCCGTTATTTTACCGATGAACTGTAGCTTTGAAAACAACGCATTACCGCTTATAGCCGAAACACCGCGTTATATAACCGATGAAGGCAAGATATATAATCGTTTGTGTGAGTTATCCAAGCAAGGCGTTGAATACGTATACTGTCATAATATTGCTACAGTCGAAATTGCCGCAAGAGCGGGAATGAAGATAATAGCATCACCTTCACTTAATATCGCAAACAGCGCATCGGCTCAGATTATGAAAAAGCTCGACGTCAGTGCGGTAACGTTATCAGCGGAAATATCACTTCGCGATGCCGTAAATTTGCCAACCAACTTGCCGAAGGGTATATTTGCATATGGCAGATTACCGCTTATGCTGCTTCGTAACTGTCCTCTTAAAAACGGCAGAGTGTGTAAAGATTGCGATAAGCACGGCTTTCTTACCGACCGTAAGGGTATAAAATTCCCTATAGCCTGCCATGGCGAATATGTAGAGATGCTAAACTCTACACCCGTATATTTAGCCGATAAAGTTGATGAGCTTCGCCATCTTGATTTTGTTGTGCTCAGCTTTTATGATGAAGCATCCGATACGGTACAAAAAACCGTTAAGGCATATAAAAACGGAGCACCTCCACCTGCAGAATATACAAGGGGACTTTATTTCAGAGAATTGCTTTAAAATAGGTGACACTTCGGTGTCACTTATTTTTTTGGAAAAATTTGAAAGATGTTTCAAAAAAGACTTGACTTTATGTTTTTTTCGGTATATAATCAATTATTACTGATAATGATGGGGGATTTTGCGCCTTTTTGGGGGTACCCACCCCTTAAAGTGCCCAAAAAAAGCCGTAAAAACGCTCATTATTTGTGAAGTTCGATATTGTTTTTGCAGTATCGTAAAATCTTTTTAGGAGTGATTGTGAACCTATGGAGTCAACATCAATGGTAAAAGAAGTCCAATTGGGTAGAAACACTCGTATGACCTTCTCTAAAATCAATGAAGTTATCGATATGCCTAACCTCATTGAAATTCAGAAGGATTCATACAATTGGTTTGTCAATGAAGGCTTGATGGAGGTATTCAAGGATATGTCCGCCATCACCGATTACAGCGGTAATCTGGTGTTAAGCTTTATTGACTATCGCCTTGATGAGCAACCCAAGTATGATGTAACCGAGTGTAAGGCGAGGGATACAACATACGCAGCACCTCTTCGTGTAACTGCAAGGTTGCTTAACAACGAAACAGGTGAAATTAAGGAAAGCGAAGTTTTCATGGGCGATTTCCCGCTTATGACCGAGTCGGGTACCTTCGTAATCAACGGTGCCGAGCGTGCAATCGTTTCCCAGTTAGTTCGTTCACCCGGTGTTTATTTTGATGATAAGAAGATTGACGAAAAGACCGGTAAGGTGCTTTTTGCCTCTACTATTATCCCTAACCGCGGTGCGTGGCTTGAGTATGAAACAAGTCCTAACGATACGCTTTTTGTTCGCATAGATAAAAACAGAAAGCTCCCCATTACAACCTTTATTCGCTCTTTGGGTATAGATACCAATCAGCAGATTCGTGAGCTTTTAGGTGATGACGAGCGTCTTGCCGCAACACTTGAAATTGACGAAACCAACAATGCAGAGGACGGTCTTGTTGAGGTTTACAAGAAACTCCGCCCGAGTGAGCCCGTAACTATAGAGGGCGCAAAGACATATATTGAGCAGTTGTTCTTTGACCCCCGCCGTTACGACCTTTCACGCGTTGGTCGCTATAAATACAATAAAAAGTTAAGCCTTTCACCGCGTATTCGTGGTAAGGTGCTTTCACGCCCCGTAATTGATCCTATGACGGGCGAGGTTCTTGCCGATGCAGATACTACCGTATCGCGTGAGCTTGCCGATTCTTTAGAGGCAAAGGGCGTACTCGCAGTATACATTAACGTTCAGGATGCTGAAGGAAAGATTAACGAAGTTAAGGTTCTTTCCAACGGTATGGTTGAGCTTCGTGACTTCACCGACTTCACCGATGAAGAGTATGCAGAGCTTGATAGCCTTGGCGTAAATGAAAAGGTTAGCTTTGAAGTGCTTAAGGGAATCCTTGAAGAAAATGAAGACAAGGATGCGCTTAAGGCTGCCCTTATAGAAAACGTTGATGCGCTTATTCCAAAGCACATTACACTTGATGATATTTTCGCAAGCGTTAACTATTTCCTTGGTCTTCCTCACGGTGTTGGTACCGTTGATGATATCGACCACTTGGGTAACCGCCGTATCCGTTCGGTTGGTGAGCTTTTGCAGAATCAGTTCCGCATCGGCTTCTCACGTATGGAACGTGTTGTTCGTGAAAAGATGACACTTCAGGCTCAGGACCCCGAAAATATCACACCTCAGTCACTTATCAATATTCGTCCCGTTGTTGCGGCTATTAAGGAATTCTTCGGTTCCTCACCGCTTTCACAGTTTATGGACCAGACCAACCCGCTTTCAGAGCTTACACACAAGCGTCGTCTGTCTGCACTTGGTCCCGGCGGTCTTTCACGTGACCGCGCTTCGTTCGAGGTTCGTGACGTTCACTACACCCACTACGGTCGTATGTGTCCTATCGAAACTCCCGAAGGTCCTAACATCGGTCTTATTTCTTACCTTGCAACCTATGCAAAGATAAATAAATACGGCTTTATTGAGGCTCCCTTCCGTCGTGTAGATAAGGAAACGGGTAAGGTGCTTGATGAGGTTGTATATATGACCGCCGATGAAGAGGATGAGTTTATCGTAGCTCAGGCTAACGAGCCGTTAGATGAAAACGGTTACTTCGTTCATAAGAAGGTTAATGCACGTCATCAGGAAGGCTTCCAGGAGGTTGAGGCAAACCGCGCCGACTTTATGGACGTTTCGCCTAAGATGGTTGTATCCGTAGCTACCGCTATGATACCCTTCCTTGAGAATGACGATACCAACCGTGCGCTCATGGGCTCTAACATGCAGAAGCAGGCTGTACCGCTACTGCGCCCTGAAAATCCGATTGTTGGAACCGGTATGGAATATAAAGCAGCCGTTGACTCAGGCGTTGTTGTTTTGGCTAAACGCGCAGGTACGGTTTCATACGTTAGCGCAGATACCATTAAGATTCGCGCTAAGAACGGTGAGATTGATGAATACAACCTCATTAAGTTCTTACGTTCTAACCACGGTACCTGTATTAATCAGAAGCCGATCGTAAGTGTTGGTCAGAAGGTAGTGGAGAAGGAAGTTATTGCAGACGGTCCTGCTACCAGTAACGGTGAAATTTCACTCGGACGCAATGCACTTATCGGCTTTATGACCTGGGAAGGTTACAACTACGAGGACGCCGTACTTCTTAACGAGCGCCTTGTTCGTGATGATATTTATACGTCTATTCATATAGAAGAATACGAAATCGAGTCACGTGATACCAAGCTTGGACCCGAAGAGATTACCCGTGACATCCCCAACGTTGGTGAGGATGCGCTTAAAGACCTTGATGAGCGCGGTATTATCCGTATCGGTGCAGAGGTTAAGTCGGGTGATATTCTTGTTGGTAAGGTTACACCTAAGGGTGAGACCGAGCTTACCGCTGAAGAGCGTCTGCTTCGTGCAATCTTTGGTGAAAAGGCACGTGAAGTAAGAGATACCTCATTACGCGTACCTCACGGCGAATATGGTACTATCGTTGACGTTAAGGTGTTTGACCGCTCTAATTCTTCGGAATTAAGCCCCGGTGTAAATATTGTCGTTCGTTGCTATATCGCACAGAAGCGTAAGATTTCTGTCGGCGATAAGATGGCGGGACGTCACGGTAATAAGGGTGTTGTATCAAGAATTCTTCCCAGTGAGGATATGCCATTCCTTGCAGACGGTACACCGCTTGATATCGTACTCAATCCTTTGGGCGTTCCTTCCCGTATGAATATCGGTCAGGTGCTTGAGGTACATTTGGGTTACGTTGCTAAGGCACTTGGTTGGAATATATGCACACCCGTATTTGACGGTGCGCACGAATCCGATATACGCGAATGCTTCCGTATGGCAGGTATGTCCGAGGACGGTAAGTTCCAGCTTTACGATGGCCGCACAGGTGAGCCGTTTGATAACAAGGTAACTGTAGGTTATATGTATTATCTTAAGCTGCATCACCTTGTTGATGATAAGATTCACGCGCGTTCTACAGGTCCGTACTCACTCGTTACACAACAGCCGCTCGGTGGTAAAGCACAGTTCGGCGGTCAGCGTTTCGGTGAAATGGAAGTTTGGGCGCTCGAAGCATACGGTGCCGCTTATACACTCCAGGAAATTCTTACCGTTAAGTCGGACGACGTTGTCGGTCGTGTTAAGACGTACGAGGCAATCGTTAAGGGTCAGAACGTTCCTAGGGCAGGCATACCCGAATCCTTTAAGGTTCTTATTAAAGAATTGCAGTCCTTGGGTCTTGATATCCGTGTTCTCGATAAGGATAACAATGAAGTTGACCTTAAGCAAAACTTTGATGAGGATGATGATATCGGTCTTGTAAAGCCTGATATTGCTGATGAGTTTGACGGCACCATCGTTGAGGATGATAACCTTGTAGGTTACGGTCTTCAGGATGAAAACGGCGAGGATATCGTAGAAGTTGTTTCCGATGATACCTATGCCGATGAAGAAGATATATAACGGAGGGCGAGAATTATGGCAAATGAAAATGTTTTAGAATTTGAATCAATAAGAATCGGTCTTGCATCTCCCGAACAAATAAGAAGCTGGTCTTTTGGCGAGGTTACCAAGCCCGAGACCATTAACTACCGCACCTTAAAGCCCGAAACGGGCGGTCTTTTCTGCGAACGCATTTTTGGACCTACAAAGGACTGGGAATGTCACTGCGGAAAGTACAAGCGTATCCGTTATAAAGGCAAGGTGTGCGAGCGCTGCGGTGTTGAAGTAACTCGTGCAAAGGTACGCCGTGAGCGTATGGGTACTATCGAGCTTGCAGCTCCCGTATCACACATCTGGTATTTCAAGACCATCCCATCCCGTATGGGCTTGGCTCTTGATATTTCACCCAAGGCACTTGAGCACGTACTGTATTTCTCACAGTACATCGTAACCGACCCCGGTACTACTCCGCTTGAAAAGAAGCAGATGCTTACTGAAAAGCAGTACCGTGATATGCGCGAAAAGTATGAGAATGACTTTGAAGCAGGTATGGGCGCCGAGGCTATTAAGAAGCTTCTTTGCGAAATTGACCTTGACAAGACCTGTGCAGAGCTTCGCGCAGAGCTTGAGGATGCAAGCGGTCAGAAGCGTGTTCGCATTTGGAAGCGTCTTGAGGTTTTAGAGGCATTCCGTCAGTCAGGTAACCGTCCTGAGTGGATGATCCTTGATGTTATTCCGGTAATTCCGCCCGATTTGCGTCCTATGGTACAGCTTGATGGCGGCAGATTTGCTACAAGCGACCTTAACGACCTTTACCGTCGTGTTATTAACCGTAACAACCGCCTTAAGAGACTTCTTGAGCTCGGCGCGCCCGATATTATCGTTCGCAACGAGAAGAGAATGCTTCAGGAAGCAGTTGATGCTCTTATTGACAACGGCCGCCGCGGTAAGCCCGTAACCGGTCCCAATAACAGAGCGCTCAAATCACTTTCCGATATGCTTAAGGGTAAGCAGGGTCGCTTCCGTCAGAACCTTCTCGGTAAGCGTGTTGACTATTCCGGTCGTTCGGTTATCGTTGTAGGACCTGAGCTTCAGATGTATCAGTGCGGTGTTCCGAAGGAAATGGCGCTTGAGCTATTTAAGCCCTTCGTAATGAAGCGCCTTGTTGAAACAAAGTCTGTTACTAATATTAAGACTGCTCGCAAGATGGTAGAGCGCGCTTCTACTGAGGTTTGGGATGCGCTTGAAATGGTTATCAAGGAGCATCCGGTGCTTCTTAACCGCGCACCTACACTTCACCGCCTTGGTATTCAGGCGTTTGAGCCTGTTCTGGTTGAAGGTAAAGCATTAAAGCTTCATCCGCTTGTGTGTACCGCATACAACGCCGACTTTGACGGTGACCAGATGGCTATTCACGTTCCGCTTTCTGCGGAAGCACAGGCAGAGGCACGTTTCCTTATGCTTGCGGCAAACAACCTCTTGAAGCCCTCTGACGGTAAGCCCGTTGCAGTTCCTACACAGGATATGGTACTCGGTTCTTACTATCTTACACTTGTTAAGACCGATGAAGACGGTACCAATAAGGTTTTCCGTAATAAAGATGAAGCCATTATGGCTTACAATGACGGTGTTATCGGTCTTCACGCCCCCATTCGTGTTCGTGTAACCAATGAAGAGGGTAGAAGTGGTCTTATATGGTGTACCGTTGGTTTCTTGTTATTTAATGAATCTATTCCTCAGGATTTAGGCTTCGTTAATAGAAATGACCCTGAGCATGAGTTTGACCTTGAGTGGTGCTTTAGCCTTAAAGACAAGGATATGAAGCAAGTTGAGAGTATGGATGATATCATTCAGAACAAGGTTGGCAAGAAGGCTCTCGGTAAGATTATCGAGCGTTGCATTGACGTTCATGGAACAAGCAAATCTGCAATTGTTCTTGATAAGGTAAAGGCAACCGGATTTAAGTTCTCTACAAAGGGCGCTATCACCGTTGCCGTATCCGATGCGGTTGTACCGCCTGCTAAGAAGGAAATTCTTGCAGATGCCGAAAAGCAGATTGATAACGTGAACAGAGATTATCGCCGCGGCTTCATAAGTAATGATGAGCGTAGCCGTCACGTAATTGAAATATGGAATAAGGCTACCGAAGACGTTGCCGATGCACTTAAGGGCAACCTTGATGAATTCAACCCCATCTTTATGATGGCTGATTCAGGCGCCCGTGGTTCTATGAGTCAGATTCGTCAGCTCGCAGGTATGCGTGGTCTTATCGCGAATACTGCAGGTAAGGTTATCGAGGTTCCGATTCGTGCAAACTACCGTGAAGGTCTTAACGTACTTGAGTACTTTATTTCTTCACGTGGTGCGCGTAAGGGCCTTGCAGATACCGCTTTGCGTACTGCCGACTCGGGTTATCTTACCCGCCGTCTTGTTGACGTATCGCAGGATGTTATCGTTCGTGAGAACGACTGCGGCACCGAAGTTGGTCTTTGGGTATCCGACATTAAGGACGGAAATCACGTTCTCGAAACCTTGGAAGAGCGTCTTGTTGGCCGTTATCTCTTAAATCCCGCAGTACATCCCGAAACGGGTGAGGTTATCTGCGATAACGAGCATATGATGACTAAGGCCGATGCAAAAGCGATTGTTGGCGCAGGCATTGATAAGATTCAGATTCGTTCGATTCTTACTTGCCACAGTCACCACGGTGTATGCCGCAAGTGCTACGGTGCAAACCTTGCTACCAATAAGCCCGTTACTGTGGGTGAAGCAGTTGGTATCGTTGCCGCTCAGTCTATCGGTGAACCCGGTACACAGCTTAC
>JAXJYT010000012.1:0-1903 GCA_036306845.1 Acutalibacteraceae bacterium
AGCTACCACCGTTTGTAATGCAAAAAATAAAGCTTAAAAAGGCATAAAAAAACCGCACAATTGTGCGGTTTTTTTATGCCTTTTTAAGCTTTATTTTTTGCATTACAAACGGTGGTAGCTGCATTACGGCAAGAATTATTGGAATCAGTACGGGGAATGCCCACAGGTGACTGCCGAATAGTTCCTCAAAAAGAATAAGTATTGATACCGTTTCAGTTTCCATAAGGAACATAAAATTAGTGTCAAAAAGTAAATTTACGATAAGTGCGGGGACCGCCATAATCGCAAGTACGCCTACGCATTGCGGAATCTGCTTTACGTTTGGAACAATATCGCCGCCTGCCGTTAGCATTATGGGATAAAGTGCCAACATTATGTGCACCGTAAAGCTGTGTATGTGCATAAAGTTTGCAAGGGGAAGCGTTGTCCACGAAGGAGTGAGTAATGCCATAATTGCGGCAGGTATACAGATGGTGTAAAGGTAATTACCTAAAGCCTTTGTAGGCTTTATTGAGTGGATTGCAATGGTTACAATGTTTATACTGCAAAGGTGAAGCGGTAAATAAGTAGCGTTATGCGTTCCGCAGGCTATGAGTACAATGGTTTTGTAAATTTCATCTAAAACAATAAGTGAAGCAAGAATAATCCGTGTCCTTTTACGCGCGACCTCGCCCATTTTTCTGTAAAGCACACACATAATAGTGCAAACAGCTATGAAAATACTAAGCCATATCAGATGAACTTTATCAAACGTAGCAAAGCCAACGCCTTCGGGTATAGTTTCGACAGTGTCAAAAAAATACATAAAGCACCCCTCTTTAAAATTATAGGTATATAATAACACGAAAAATGTCGATTGTCAGTAAAAATTTTTATAAAAATTATGAGTCCCACAATTATTGACAAAGAAGACGTATAGATATATAATATACTAAATATGTTTAAATTTATTTTAAGGATGTAGATACTATGAAATGGATGTCACTCAATGAGCTTCGCGAGAGGTATTTGTCATTTTTTGAGGAAAAGGGGCATTTGCGTCTTGGTAGCTTTTCGTTGGTTCCCAATAACGATAAATCTTTGCTTCTTATAAATTCGGGTATGGCGCCGATGAAGAAATTCTTTACGGGTGAGGTAACACCGCCCCGCAACCGCGTTACCACCTGTCAGAAATGTATCCGTACTCCCGACTTGGAGCGTGTTGGCATCACCGCACGTCACGGTACGTTTTTTGAAATGCTCGGTAACTTCTCATTCGGTGATTACTTTAAGAATGAGGCTATTCCGTGGGCTTGGGAGTTTTTAACGGGGGACTTGGAAATCCCTGCCGAGCTTTTGTGGCCTTCTGTATATGAGGAGGATGACGAGGCATACGCTTTATGGCGCGACGTAATCGGTGTGCCCGAGGAGAGAATTATCCGTATGGGTAAGGAGGATAACTTCTGGGAGCACGGTACAGGTCCTTGCGGTCCTTGCAGTGAGATATACTTTGACCGCGGTGAAAAGTACGGCTGCGGCAGTCCTGACTGTAAGCCGGGTTGTGAATGCGATCGCTATATGGAAATCTGGAATAACGTGTTCTCGCAGTTCAATAATATGGGTGACGGTACCTATACCGAGCTTGAGCACAAGAACATCGATACCGGTATGGGTCTTGAGCGCTTGGCATGTGTAATGCAGGGCGTTGACAATATGTTTGAGGTTGATACCATCCGCAATATACTTGATAAGGTTTGTGAAATTTCGGGTAAGAAATACGGAAAGGATACAAAAACCGATATTTCTATCCGTGCTATTACTGACCACGCCCGTGCCGCAACTTTTATGATAAGTGACGGTATTATCCCGTCTAATGAGGGTAGAGGTTATGTGCTTCGCCGTATCATCCGCCGCGCAGTACGTC
>JAXJYT010000013.1:0-14446 GCA_036306845.1 Acutalibacteraceae bacterium
GGCAGTATGTTCGGCGGCGGTTTCGGTGGCGGAAGACGTACAAATCCGAATGCGCCACGCAGAGGCAATGATACGTCGGCAAGCGTAAACATTTCCTTTGAAGAAGCTGCCAAGGGTTGCAAAAAGACCGTTAAGGTTACTAAGATTGATAACTGCACCGATTGTGGCGGTAGCGGTTGTGCGGAGGGCAGTAGCGCTAAAACCTGTCCCGTTTGCCACGGCACAGGTCAGGTAACAAGCGTACAACGCACACCATTCGGACAAATGCAGACACAAAGCGTTTGTAATAACTGTCACGGAAGCGGTAAGATAATTGATAACCCGTGTCGCACTTGTGCGGGCAAGGGTAGAATACGTCATACTGTTGAAAAAACCGTGGATATTCCTGCGGGTATAGATGACGGTCAGATTATCAACCTTCGCGGCGGCGGTGATGCAGGTGTTAACGGCGGACCCTCTGGCGATTTAAGACTCAACGTAAATGTACGTCCCCATCCCATATTCGAACGTGACGGTTTCGATGTTTTCTGCGAAATTCCGATCACACTCACACAAGCGGCTCTGGGTGCCGAAATTGTTGTTCCCACGCTTGACGGAAAGGTTAAGTTCACCATACACGAGGGCACACAACCCGGCGATGAATTCAAACTTCGCGGCAAGGGTATTCAACGTCTTAATTATGCAGGTAAGGGCGACCAATACGTTAAGATAAACGTTGAGGTTCCTCGCGATCTTTCGAAAGCGCAAAAGGAAAAACTGCGTGAGTTTGAAGGCATTACCGACGATAAAAACTATAAAAAACAAAAAGGCTTTTTGGATAAACTTAAAGACTTTTTCACCGATTAATTTTTATACTGCGATTTTCAAAAAAATCGCAGTATTTTTTTAAATTTGTATTGACAAAACATTAAATTAAATGTATAATAGTTTTTGCTGTCGACGAAAGCCGATTGCATTTGGACCAGTAGCTCAGTTGGTTAGAGCAACCGGCTCATAACCGGTTGGTCCGGGGTTCGAGTCCCTGCTGGTCCACCATTACTTTTATCAAAAATACGGTTTCGCGGAAGTCGTAAGTATCACAATTTAATATAGGGGTATAGCTCAGCTGGTAGAGCATCGGTCTCCAAAACCGAGTGCCGAGGGTTCGATCCCTTCTGCCCCTGCCATAACTACGGATATAGCTTTTTGCAATGTCCGTAGTTTTTTTATTTCACAACGAACCCGAGGCACGAGGAGAGTGCCGGGGCGAATCGGTACACCGCTGCCGGTGGCAGATGCAGGTGTGCCGATGAGGTGAGAAAACAAGGAGCAATGCGCCGCGCTCCAAGCAAGCAGTGCGACTATGTTTTCGAGGGGCAACTTCGATCCCTTCTGCCCCTGCCATAACTACGGATATAGCTTTTTGCAATGTCCGTAGTTTTTTTATTTCACAACGAACCCGAGGCACGAGGAGAGTGCCGGGGCGAAGCGGTACGCCGCCTACACAAAACATCAATTTACCTCTTTTCTATTTCGTATATATCATCAAAATATATTTCGGTGCCGCTAACACATAGCTTTTTCTTTTTTATTGAAATTTTATCCACGATACCACAGATGTCCATATACCGCGTGTTTGCCTTAAGGTAATAGCTTACCTTTACCGTATCCCCCACCGCCAATGCTTTAAGTGCGCGGTCATTTTCTTCACTTAGGTCATCGCTTATGATTTTAGGTAGTTCGGTTATACGCTCTTTTTCTTTAAGTGCGGAACGAAGTCCTACAACCGCATCAAAGGGCGCGAACTGCTTTGCGCGTTGACTACGTGGCATTTTAATATGATTTTCACTCACCGCTTTTATGACCTCCTATCTGCATATTACGCTCACGCGTGGTAGCGGCTTCCTTAAAATTCATACCCTTAAGGATTGCATTTTTTCCGTGCCGCGCCTTAATTTCAAGCATTGTTTCCTGAATGATTTTATTCTTCACCATACCGTCACCATCAAAAAAATTAAGCTGCATCGCAGAGTTATCTTCACACACACGGTTAAAGGTGATGTTAATTCTTCGCACAGGAAACCGTGTATCCACTACTCTGTCAAAAAGCGCCGTTACGGCGGGGATTATGACACTATCAGCGTTAGTCTTTTGCGGTATTCTTGCAGTACCTCTTGCAAGCGGCATACAAAGTGCGTTTGAATAACCCACATAAATAGAAATCGAATCCGTAACAAGATGTTTTTTAACCATATCAAGACACAACAAATCAAGCATTTCGGCTAAAATCAGTCGTGCTTCACCGTTACTGTAATCACGCATAAGCACCTGACCGTTTGTAAGGCAGTTAGAGCGTGATCTATAGCCCTTAATATCCGCCATAGTAGTGCTTTCACGCCCCCATGCGTGATCTATAAGCAGCTCGGCATCTATACCAAACCACTTGTACAAAAAATCCTCTGGCGTGTGGGCAATATCACCCATTGTATATATGCCGTAGCGCGCAAGTCGCTCGGAAACGCCCCTCCCTATTCGCCAAAAATCTGTTAAAGGCTTGTGCGACCACATAGTTTCTATATACTTTTCCTCATCCAGAAAACCAATAAAATCGGGTGAATGCTTGGCAGTTATGTCGAGTGCTATTTTACAAAGATACAGATTCGTACCTATACCGCAGGCGGCGCGCACGCCCACCTTTTCGTAAATTTTCTGCATAAGTGTCTTGGCAAGCTCTGCCGCCGTCATACCGTAAAGCCACAGGTAGTTTGTAACGTCAATAAAGGCTTCATCAATGGAATAGACATGGATATCCTCGGGCGCTATATATTCGAGATAAACGGCGTAAATTTCGGCGGCATAGTCAATATATTTCTGCATTCTGGGCGGCGCAATTATATAATTCATACCATTTGGAATTTCAAAAAGGCGGCATCTGTTTTTGACACCCTTCGCTTTAAGCGAGGGGCTTACAGCTAAACAAATTGTTTTATCCGTGCGCTCAGGGTCGGCTACAACAAGGTCGGTAGTCATTGGGTCAAGACCGCGTTCTACACACTCTACCGAAGCATAACACGATTTTAAATCTATGCATAAATATTGTGGGATTTCCAAAATCTCACCGCCTTTGCCGAACATTTGTTCGTATATTATAACACCGTTTTTCCAAAAAATCAAATGTAATTTAAGGAAAAAGCGCCCCGACAATATTCGGAGCGCATTAAAATCAAGCTATTTTAAGTTGCAGACGCAATTTATCACTTATCATCGCAATAAATTCACTGTTTGTAGGCTTACCTCGGTCGTTTTGGATGGTGTAACCAAAGTAGGAATTAAGTACATCTAAATCTCCCCTATCCCAAGCAACCTCAATAGCGTGTCTGATAGCACGCTCAACGCGGCTTGAGGTTGTATCGTGTTTTTTGGCAACCGTAGGATACAGAAGCTTTGTTACAGAATTAATTACCTCACTGTTCTTTACTGAAAGCATTATGGCTTCACGTAGGTAGTGATATCCTTTTATATGTGCAGGCACGCCTATCTGATGTATTATTTCGGTGATTAACAGTTGTAAATCGGTATCGGTTACAACGTTATCCTTAACCACTATAGGTGAATTGCTGTTGCGCCATCCCGAAAGCTTTATTATCCGCTCCGCCATAGTATTCATATCGAAGGGCTTAAGCAGATAATACCCAGCGCCCGCCTTTAAGGTCTCACGTTCTAAACGCTCGTTATCAGAGCTTGACATTGCCATAACTATTGGACGGTCATTTTCATCAATGTTAGAAAGTTCATCAAGAACACCTAATATGTCAAGATTTGGCATAAACACGTCTGCTACAATTATATCTGGCTTATAGCGCTTTGTGAATTCAAGCACTTGCTTACCATCCTTTTCACATAAAATAACGTCCATACCGTAGCCTTTAAGTATTTTGGCACATGTTTGCCCCAGTTCCGTTGAATCGTCAGCAATTATTACTTTTAGTTCTTTTTCCATAAAATTCTACCTCCTAAAAATTCTGTATCCATATATTACCATATAAAAATCCTATTTTCAAGAGAAAAATCTAAATTATTTGGATTTTTTATCGCATTTTATCAACAAAATATACATTTTTTGACATTTATGCCCTTTGATTTACAAAATAAATAATTATTTACTATTTTGTGACAGTATGTTATACTATACACAGTATATTTTTTGGAGGTTGAAATTTTTGAAAAAGTTTTTTGAAGAATTTAAAAAATTCGCGCTTCGCGGCAACGTTGTTGACCTTGCTGTCGGTATGATCATCGGTACTGCTTTTACGGGTATCGTAACCGCACTTAAGGATAATTTCATTCAGCCAATACTCGATTTAGTAACCGGAGCCAAGGCATTCAGTGACTATACGGGCGGCATATTGAAGGGTTACGTTTCGGCATTCATTTCTGCAATCATTAATTTTATTATCATTGCGTTTGTTTTGTTCCTTATTATTAAGGGCATGAACACGCTTATGACACTCGGCAAAAAGAAGGAAGACGAAGCACCCGCTGCTCCCACAACCAAGATTTGCCCATTCTGCAAGAGTGAAATCCCGATTGACGCTACTAAATGTGCACATTGCACCTCTGACGTTGAATAAAATAAAAAAATTTATGCCGACCGGTTACGGTCGGCATTTTTAATTTAATATATAAATTGCAAGATTCAGATATCCTGCAAATATAAGCCATATAAGATATGGGATTTGCAAAAGGGCGGCAGGCTTAGATATTTTATAAAAGCTTATAATCATAGCAACTACCGAGGCTATAAGTAAAATTAAAACTATAAACGCAACAAGGTATTGTTGTGCGCCGAAGAATATGGGCGACCATATAAAATTCAAGAAAAGCTGCACCGCAAACCAAAAGTATGCTATATTACTTTGACTGCTATTATCATTCTTATTCCATACGAGATACAGTGATATTCCCATAAGCGTATATAGTATAGACCAAACAATAGGAAAAACTATACCGGGTGGTGAAAGCGGAGGTCGGTTTATTTTACTGTAAATATCCATATTACCGCCCGTAATAAGCGCCGACAGTCCCCCTACCCCTAACGGAACGAGTAAACTGATAATAAGTTTTTTTAAATTTAATCTTAAAATCATAAAAACACCCCTCAATATATGATATGCAGGGTAAATTCATTTTATTTTAAATAAAAATAAAGCCATCGGAATTTAATCCGATGGCTTATATCAATTTCTAATCAGTACTAAAAATTAAATTTCTTACGAGCTACATAGCTTGTGTGTAGGTCGTGGTGAGCCTTATGACCGCCGAAGCCATCATACCACTCCTCGTAAAGTGCCTTTACAACGGGTGATTCGTGTGACTTACGGAGTGCCATAGTAGCATCCTGGTCATAGAGAGCCTTTGCGCGAACTGCCTTAAGGTCAACAGTATCACGAACGCTCTGAGGCTGAATGGGTTGACCGCCGCCGTTTACACAACCGCCGGGGCATCCCATAATCTCAACGAAGGTCCAACCGTCAGGGTTGCCTGCCTTCATTCTGTCCATAACAACCTTAGCAGCACCTGCACCTGAAGCTACTGCAACCTTAATTTCAAGGTCGCCAAGCTTAACGGTAGCCTGTTTAAGACCCATGGTGCCACGAACAGCGGTATAGTCAACATCGGTGTTATCCTTTCCGGTAAGCCAATCGTTAGCGGTACGGAGAGCTGCCTCCATAACACCGCCGGTTGCACCGAAGATAACTGCCGCACCGGTATCCTCGCCGAGCGGATTGTCAAATTCCTCATCGGGAAGTGCAGTGAAGTTAAGACCTGCGCGGTCGATCATACGTGCAAGCTCACGGGTGGTGATTGCGATATCAACATCCGGAACACCTGCCGCAGACTGATCTTCACGACCGATTTCGAACTTCTTAGCAGTACAAGGCATTACGGATACGGAAACGATATCCTCTGCCTTAACGCCAACCTTTTCTGCCCAATAAGTCTTGATAACGGCGCCTGCCATCTGCTGAGGTGACTTGCAGGTAGAGAGGTGGTTAATCATATCGGGATAATAGTATTCGCAGAACTTAACCCAACCGGGTGAGCATGAGGTAATCATCGGCAATGTGCCGCCGTTCTTTACACGCTCAACAAGTTCGTTTGCTTCTTCAACGATGGTAAGGTCGGCTGCAAAGTCGGTATCAAATACCTTATCAAAGCCAAGACGACGAAGTGCTGCAACCATCTTACCCTCTACATTGGTGCCGATAGGCATATCAAAGCACTCACCCAAGGTAGCGCGGATAGACGGAGCGGTCTGTACAACAACGGTCTTGGTGGGATCTGCAAGAGCTTCCCAAATCTTATCCGTATCATCCTTTTCAACAAGTGCGCCTGTGGGGCAAACTGCAGTACACTGACCGCAAGAGATACAAGGAGTATCAGCAAGCGGTAAATTGAACGCCTGACCGATATATGTATCGATACCACGGTCGTTAGCGCCGATAACGCCAACATACTGTTCCTTACATACTGCTACGCAGCGGCGGCAAAGTACGCACTTATTGTTATCACGAACAAGGTGAGGTGTGGACTCATCAAGCTCATATACAGGCTTGAAGCCGCCAAAAGCGGACTCCTCAACACCGTAATCACGGCAAAGCTTCTGAAGCTCACAGTTGGTAGAACGAACGCAGGAAAGGCACTTCTTATCGTGGGTAGAAAGAATGAGCTCTAATGTAGTCTTTCTTGCCTTCTGAATCTTTTCAGAGTTGGTAAGAACCTCCATACCCTCGCTTACGGGGTAAACGCAGGCAGTAACAACGCGGAAACCACGACCCTCATTAACCTCTACAACGCAGATACGGCAAGCGCCGATTTCGTTCTTTTCCTTCATATAGCAAAGTGTAGGAATTTCTACACCAGCAACGCGGGCAGCCTCTAAAACAGTGGAGCCCTTGGGTACGCTTACAGCAATACCGTTAATTTTTACATTAATCATATCCATTATTTTCGGCTCCTTTCTTAAATCTTGCTTATAGCCTTAAACTTGCAGTTACCCATACATACGCCGCACTTAACGCACTTTTCAGCATCAATAGCATAAGAGGGTAGCTTGTGACCTTCGGCAATATAATCGGTCTTAACAATAGCGTTAACAGGGCAATTTCTTGCGCAAACGCCACAACCGATACACTTATCCTTATCAATAGAGAAGGTAAGAAGATCCTTACATACGCCTGCAGGACACTTCTTATCAACAACGTGAGCAATATACTCTTCACGGAAGAACTTAAGTGTTGCAAGAACGGGGTTAGGAGCAGTCTGACCGAGACCGCAAAGTGAGTTCTGCTTAATGTAGTTGCAAAGCTCTTCAAGACGGTCGATGTCTTCAAGTGTGCCCTTGCCCTTTGTAATATCATCAAGCATTTCCAAGAGGCGCTTAGTACCTACACGGCAAGGTGTGCACTTACCGCAGGATTCATCAACGGTAAATTCAAGGAAGAACTTAGCCATATCAACCATACAGTTGTCTTCATCCATAACGATAAGACCGCCCGAACCCATCATACAACCGATAGCGGTAAGGTTGTCAAAGTCAACCTCAGTATCGATAAGTGACTCAGGGATACAACCGCCTGAAGGACCGCCCGTCTGAGCTGCCTTGAACTTCTTGCCGTTCGGGATACCGCCGCCGATATCATAAATGATGTGACGGAGTGTAGTACCCATCGGGATTTCAACAAGACCTGTATGCTCAATCTTACCGCCCAAAGCAAATACCTTGGTACCCTTAGACTTTTCGGTACCCATTGATCTGAACCAGTCGGCACCCTTAAGGATGATTTGCGGAATGTTAGCAAAGGTTTCAACGTTATTTTCAACGGTAGGCTTATTGTAAAGACCCTTAACTGCCGGATAAGGCGGACGGGGACGGGGCTCACCGCGGTTACCCTCTATAGAGGTCATAAGAGCAGTTTCCTCACCGCAAACGAATGCGCCTGCGCCAAGACGGATATAAAGGTCAAAATCAAATCCGGAATCAAAAATATTCTTACCGAGAAGACCGTATTCATAAGCGGTATCGATAGCCTTCTGCAAACGCTCAACGGCAATCGGATACTCAGCACGAACATAAACGTAACCCTTTGTAGCGCCGATAGCATAGCCTGCGATAGCCATTGCTTCAACAAGAGCATGGGGGTCTCCTTCAAGAACGGAACGGTCCATGAATGCACCCGGGTCGCCTTCGTCGGCATTACATACAACGTATTTCTGGTCTGCCTTGTTAGGAGCACAAAGTGACCACTTGAAGCCTGTGGGGAAGCCGCCGCCGCCACGACCGCGGAGACCCGAATCACTTACTTCCTTAATAACGTCTTCGGGCTTCATTTCGGTAAGCACCTTACCAAGAGCGGCATAGCCGTCCATAGCGATATATTCTTCGATGTTTTCGGGGTCTATAACACCGCAGTTACGAAGAACAACACGGTTTTGTGACTTATAGAAAGCGGTATCATTAAGGGCAACAATTGCACCCTCAACCTTTTCCTCGGCGCCTGTGTCACTGTAAACAAGACGCTCAACCGGTCTACCCTTAAGAAGATGTTCCTCTACGATTTCCTTAACATCGTCGGCAGTAACACGGCTATAGAATGTACCATCAGGATATACGATAACAACGGGGCCCAAAGCACAAAGACCGAAACAACCTGTCTGAACGAGTTTTACCTCTTCACTAAGACCGTTTGCGGCAATGTTTTCTTCGAAAGCCTTTTGAATCGAAAGACTACCCGATGAGGTACAGCCTGTACCGCCACAAATTAATACGTGTGCGCGAATCATAACTTTACCTCCAAAATATTACTGATTGTTGGCAATGGTATATTCAGCTATAACATTGCCGCCCTTAAGATGCTTTTCAACTACTTCTTTTGCCTTCTCGGCGGTCATCTTTACATAGGTAACCTTGTCCTTGCCTGCCTCGTGGATTTCTACTACGGGTTCAAACTGGCAGATGCCTATGCAACCTGTCTGAGAAACGGTTACCTTTTCGGCAAGACCGCCCTCGTTTACGGCTTCAACAAAAGCGTTAAGTACGGGACGTGCGCCTGCAGCAATACCGCAGGTAGCCATACCTACTACAACACGGATGTCGCTTGTACCCTCACGGATAACAACCTTGTCCTTCATTCTGTCTCTGATAGCCTGTAATTCAGCCAAAGATTTCATTATAGATTCATCCTTTCCAAAGTTTATATTAAGTTTAATTTAAAACTGCTCATAGCCTTCCCGAAGACTGCCCTCAATCCATTTAATCACATCGTAGGTATCAAGGGGTACGCCCTCCAAAACCGCGCGAATCTCACGGGTATCAAGTTGTACCTCACCTTCCCCTTTCTTGTGAACAAAAAGGAAATCGGTATCGGGATGACCTTGAATTAAAGTTACAACCGAGGCGGTAACGTCGCCAAGCGGTGTAAAATCAAGGTGATTTTTATAAAATGTTGCCGTAACCGTTGTGCCGTGATTTTCGGGCGTGGTATCCGAAACGATACTTATCTGCCCGCCCGTCTGCTCCGCCGCCATTTTAAGAAGCGGAATTCCAAGTCCCACATTCCGTGTGGTTCTTGTAGTATAGAACGGGTTCACTACCGATTCAACAACCTCCTTACTCATACCGCAGCCGTTGTCGCGTATGGTAAGTGTCAGTGTTTCTTCGGTTTCATCTAACAGTATTTCGGTAAGGGCAGCCCCTGCCTTAACCGAATTTTCGGCAATATCAAGAATATTAAGTGATAATTCCTTCATAGCTTTTTCCCTAATTTCTTAAAAAGCTCACGCCGTACAAACGTACTGCTATATGGCTCGTCATCAAGCTCAAAAAAACTGTTTTCTTCACGCATATCGGTAAGATAATGCGCATCCGAGCTTACAACGAACACCTTGCTTTCAAGCAAAAACCTTTCGGCGTATTCCGTTTGCTTTTCTTTGCAGTGTAGTTCAACACAGTCAAAATGCGGTGTTTCGGGGAACGTACCAAGCACCGATATGATGCCGTTTGATTCGCGGTCAATATGAGCGGGGTAACAAACACCGCCGTATTGCGCTACTAATTCAGGCACATCCTCAACCGAAAGTGTGGTGGCATTTGACAGCAGATGCTCTTCCTCGCCAATCACGTTATCCTCACTGTCCATAATAAACTGCTCACCAAAAATATCAACGCGATTTTTAATAAGTATACGCCGCTTTTCTATTTCTTCCGAAAAGGCAAGTGCTTCAGAGAGTTCCTCAAAAAGACAAATAATATGTATATCTTCGGAGGTGGTAAGCTCCATACCCGCAACGGGTATTATTCCGTAGCGCCGTGCCGCTTCAAAAAAGGCGGGACAGTTTTTACAGGTGTTGTGGTCGCAAAGCGCCACAATGTTAAGACCGCAGATGGATGCCATACCCGCAATATTATTTGGAGTATTATCGTTATCTGCGCAAGGTGAAAGGCAGGAATGAACGTGCAAATCGTAATAATATTTGCTCATTACACCATACCATAAAGCTTGATTGCGGTTTCAAAGGAGGGTAAGCTTGAACACAAAACGTTAACGCCCTTTTGGTTGCATACGGCAAGCACGTCGTCCTCAAGTGTTACGTCCTCTGTGAGTATGACGCATGCCACATCAGAAAGCGAAGCTACCGCCGCAACGTTTATGTTGGACATAATGGTAATCCAAGCGTTGTTTTCCTGCGCTCTGCCCATTACCCAGCTTAAAAGGTCACCCATATAGGCGCCCGAAACTGTTCTGTCTGGTTCGGGTAAGCATATGGGAGTAAAGCCGCAGTTTTCACATAATTGCTTTACTGTCATCACTTTTCCTCCAGATTCCAACCGGTATTTATCCGACAATCCTCAGGCTTTGCCGTTTTCTTCACGATATCCTCCGCAAAAGCTCGGCAGGTTGGTGCACCGCACGAGCCGCAGTCAATACCGGGTAGCATATTGCGAAGCCGTTGGATATCCGCCATCATACGCATCGACTCTGCCATACTGTCACTGAGTCTTGATATGGGTTGATATTCAGGGAAATCGTTAAAAAGATAATCATCAGGAATATAATTTGATTCCTCTGGGGTGAGGAAATTTTGCGATACAGGTAAATATCGCCTTAGCGTTTGTAAACGCGCCTTTGCAATAAAGGGGTTTTGCATCGTAAGCACACCGCCTACACAACCACCCGTACAGGCATTAAGCTCGATAAACTCAAGCGGAGGTATGTTGCCGTTTTCAATCTGGTCTAACACGCGGTTAACGTTTTCAATTCCGTCCGCCGCTAAATAATCCTCGTTGAAAATTGCGGTAGCCTCACCACCCGAACGCGCCCAACCGATTCCTATCATTCCTGATTCGGAAAGCGCCTTGGGTTGCGCGTCCTTGCTCATCTCGTTTATAAGCAAGAAATAAATGTCCTTAATGGAAACAACAACATCGACCTGACTTTCATAACCTGCAAAGCCGTTTTTTACATAGCTGGCCTTAGCGGGACACGGTGATATAAAACAAACACCTATATCCTCTGCCTTAAGCTCGGGATTTGCTGCCATTGCACGCTCACGCGCGAGCTTTGCAGCAACCTCCATAGGCGGAAGCATATGTATTATATGGTCTGCAAGGGAAGGAAAGCGAAGCGCTATAAGTCTTGAAACAACGGGACAAGCCGAACTGATAGCCGGCTTCTTTACACCGTCGGTTTTAAGATAAAGCCTTGTATAAGCCGATACAAACTCGGCCGCCTTTGAAACCTCAAAAACATCATCAAATCCGATTTTAAGAAGCCCGTCAAGCACAAAGTCTATATCATCAAGATTATCAAACTGACCGTAAAGCGTAGGTGCGGGTAATGCGATTTTCCACTTAAAGCGATCCATATCGCTAAGACTACCGCAAACCGCCTTTTTTGCCTTATGGGGACAGTTTCTGATACACTCTCCACAGTCGATGCAACGGTCGGGGTTAATAACCGCGTGACCGTCCTTTATACGGATAGCCTCCGTAGGACAATGCCTAAGGCATGTTGTACATCCCGTACACTTACTGCCGTCAAGCAAAACCGAATGCTCATAATTATACATAGACAAACCTCTATATATTTACTCTCATTACCACCTTGGTGCCAACGCCAACCGTTGAGGTTATATCCATACTGTCGGTATACCGCTTCATATTTGGAAGTCCCATACCTGCGCCGAAGCCCAGAGAACGTATCTGGTCGGGCGCGGTGGAAAAGCCCTCCTGCATAGCCTGTTCGATATTTTTAATACCGGGGCCCTTATCATCAAGGATGATTTCAATATATTCCTCGCACACGCGCACCTCGGCAATGCCGCCGCCCGCGTGGATTACCATATTGATTTCACCCTCATACATCGCAATTGATACGCGACGAATTATTTCGGGCGGTATTCCTATTTGCCGTAAGTTCTTTTTGATTTGTACCGATGCCTGACCGGCCGAGGTGAAATCCTCACCGTCAACATCGAAGCGAAAAACCAATGCCTCGCTCATGCCTTCACCGTATTCCCTACAAGTCCGTTGGTATATAGGATACCGCAAGCCTCATAAAGCCTTTTGTCACATTCCATTACTACGATACCGCTCTCACGTGCAAGTGCAAGCATATCCTCGGAAGGTGTTTTCGAACGAACGAACACGATACAATTCATATCCATCATTACAGCTGTACGAATAACCTGTGGGTTAACAAGACCTGTAAGCAACACTGCCTGGTCTTTTACGTATGCAAGTACATCGCTCATAAGGTCACATCCGCACGCCGAATAAACGTGGCGGCCGATATTTTCCTCACAACAAAGTACATTAGCATCAAGAAGTTCCTTTATTGTACTGATTTTCATATAAACTATTCCTTAATCAGCATATTTAGCAAGGATATCATCAACGTCATCAACAGTAAGTCGACCGTAAACATCCTCGTTAACAGTAAGAACGGGAGCAAGACCGCAAGCACCGATACAACGGCAAGCGGTAAGCGAGAACTTACCATCAGGAGTGCATTCATCTGCGCCGATACCAAGTTTTTCGCTAAACTTATCAAATATATCGCCGGCACCCTTTACATAGCAAGCAGTACCAAGACAAACCGATATATTGTATTTTCCCTTCGGTGTAAGCGAGAACTGAGCGTAGAAGGTGGCAACACCGTATACCTTTTCCATAGGTACCTCCATACCCTCGGCTATCATATTCTGCACCTCAATGGGCAGATAGCCGTAAATGTCCTGCGCCTTCTGCATAACTACCATAAGATTGCTCTTATCGTGCTTGTTATCATTGATAACCTGCATAAGCTGAGCTTCCTGCTCGGCAGTACCGCTAAAGGGAAGCGTACTGATTTTCTTCTTCATTTACAGAATCCTCCTCTAAAAAAATACGTATTACCGCACCGTGACACAATTTGACACAATACGCAATTATACTATTGTAGTATATCATATATTTTTCAATTTGAAAAGGGTTTTTCGAAATTTTGTTAAATTTTTATCAGTTTTTTCGCATCTTTTTGTATAGCAGAAAAACCGCCCGAAAAAACGGGCGGTTTTTATCATAAAATTATTAAATTTTTAGGACTTTTTGTAATGTTTATGCAGCCTTCATTCGTAGTGTAAACCATATCCTCTATTCGTACACCGAATTTATCCTCAAGATATATACCCGGTTCTACCGTCATAACGGTACCGTGTTTTAAAATAGTTTCGCACCTTGTGTTAAAGGCGGGCATTTCGTGGATTTCAATTCCAACGCTGTGACCGAGTCCGTGGCCGAAATTATCACCATAGCCCTCACCCACTATAATATCACGCGCCACCTTATCAATATCACGGCAAATCTTACCCGCTTTGACCTCATCAATAGCGGCAAGCTGTGCGCGAAGCACGGTATCGTAGATATGGCGTTGCTCGTCACTTACACTGCCTACGGCTACGGTACGCGTCATATCCGAGCGGTATCCCGATACAACTGCACCGAAATCCATTGTAACGAAATCGCCCCTTTGAATTTTTTTGTCGGTAGGTACACCGTGCGGTAACGATGAATTCTTTCCCGATACCACGATAAAGTCAAAGGATACACCTTCGCTTCCCGCTTTGCGCATAAAAAATTCCATATCGAGCATAACCTCGCGCTCGGTACGACCCTCGGTTATCCGCTCACAGATATAAGAAAAGGTTTTATCGGTAAGCTCCTGCGCCTTGTTTATGAGGGATAGCTCATACTCACTTTTTTGAGCGCGCATATCGCGAAGTGTATTATCTACGGTATTGTCAGATAAAATTTCTATACCCTCAAGACGCTCACGGTAGGCTTTGAGAGTAGCCATACTCGTGCTTTCGGTTTCAAGCAAAACGCTCTTTACGTTATGCTCCTTGAAGATTTCAAAAGCGTTTGATA
>JAXJYT010000014.1:0-3335 GCA_036306845.1 Acutalibacteraceae bacterium
ACCCATATTTTATAGCTTGATGATATTTGTGATATATCCCACAAGCCACCCTCAAGGTCGGATTTAGCCGCATAAAGCATACCTTCATACCCCGATGCCTTTATATCGCCCAAAAAGGCAAGCGCATTTTGGGTGCGCGCGGCGCTATCAAGCGAATACATTCGGCTTGTAGACTCTAAAAAGCCCTCACAGTCATACACTATAGGATACGAAATTTTATAGCCCCTTACGGCGTTTACAACAAAGGCAGCTTCCTCACGCGCTTCGGCGGTATTTATTGCGGTCGAAAAGAAATAAACGCCGACAAGTAAGCCGTTTTTTGTAGCTTGTTGAATATTATAGTCGGCGTTACTGTCGCGGTAAATTTTACCGTTTTCACCACGGTAGCCGATACGGATTATCGCAAAATCGATACCGTCAGACTTTACCGCTTTCCAATCTATTTTACCCTGCCACTTCGAAACATCTATACCAAAGGCCTGTTCACTTTGGGGCGTAAGCTCGCCGGCGGACACCTTTCCGCCCTGCGCTTCACCCAAATCTATGTTTTCGGGGTCCTGTGTATCATCAACCTCAGTTTCCGCTATTTGCGATTCTGCCGACGGTATATCTGTTGGCACCGAGCTTTGCGTAGCCGTATCCTTACAACCCACGCCTGACACCAAAGCGCCTGCCAAAAGCAGTAAAAGTAATTTTTTCACAGTATCATCCTTTCATTTAGAAAACCTTAAAAGAGCCTTAAAGGTTGCGTTATACGATAATTTCGGCAAATTCCGCCTTTATAAGCGCGGCAATATCGTTTGCATTTACACAAACCTGCTTACCTACACGACCCGCGCTTACGTAGATAGAATCAAAATCACGCGCGGTTACGTGAAATACGGTTTTAAAAAGCTTTTTCATACCAACGGGTGAGCATCCGCCGTGGATATATCCCGTAAGTGACAGTAATTCCTTTTGCTTTAGCATTGCAACCGATTTCTCACCGACAACACGCGCCGCCGCCTTTAAATCAAGCGTTTGCTCTACGGGGATTACGAACACATAGTAATGTCTGTTCGGCGCCTCGGTAACAAGGGTTTTAAACACCCTCTCGCGCGGCTCACCAAGTGTATCTGCAATCAAAATCCCCTCGGTTATATCGGGTGAATACTCATACGGCGTATACGCTATTTTCTTTTGGTCAAGTATCCGCATTACGTTAGTTTTTTCCATTTTTTATTTCCTCTGAAAGCCTGCAAAGCTCATCCATAGTAAGTGTTTCACCGCGCACCGATTCATCAAGTCCTATTTTTTCAAGCGCCGCACGAAGCGCCGCCTTATCGATACCGAGCGTATTTGAAACGGTGTTTAGAAGTGTCTTTCTTCTTTGTGCAAAGCACGCCTTTACAAGACGGAAGAAAAGTCCCTCGTCACTTACCCTGACGGGCGGATTTTCGCGGATATTAAGCCTTATTACCGCCGAATCAACGTTGGGCGGCGGCAAAAAGCTTCCGCGCGGCACGCCGAATAAAAGCTCTGCCTCGCTATAGTAATTAACCGCCACGGTAACGGCGCCCGCAAGTCTTGAGCCAACCTCGGCACAGAGACGGTCTGCCGCCTCCTTTTGCACCATAACGGTAAGTGAATTTATGGGCAGTCCGCTTGAAAGCAACATCATAATTACGGGTGAGGTGATATAATACGGCAAATTAGCGCATACGTTAACAGTATGGCAGTCGGAAAACTCTTTTTCAATAAGCTCCTTTAAATTGACCTTTAAAACGTCACCCCACACGATTTTAACATTTTCGCAATCGGCAAGGGTTTCCCGAAGTACTGGTCGCAAGCGTTCATCAAGTTCAACTGCCACAACGCGCTTTGCAAGAGCCGATAATTCCCTTGTAAGCACGCCCGCGCCGGGACCGATTTCAAGCACGCCCACACCATCACCCGCCGCGGCTTCTGCCATACGCGGACATACGGTATCATCTATTAAAAAATTCTGCCCCAGAGATTTTTTAAAGGAAAAGCCCTGAGCTTCGAGTATTTTTCTTACATCCTTTTTATTCGCAAGATTCAATGTATCACCGCCTGTTTTATTTCTTATATTATATTTCACGTATATTATATTTTCAAGAAAATTTTAGTTGGCAAAAGTATAAATATATGGTACAATGTAAAAAAATATATTTGGATGTGAACTTAATTGGATAATCGTTTTTTAGGTGATGTTTTAAATGAAATGCAACCCTTCTTTGATGAGCAGGGCTTTAAGGCTTTTGATGATGGCGTTTTCAAGAGTGAAACAAGGGTAGTAAAGGTAGAATACAACGAAGAGCGTCAGATGTTTGTGCTTTCAAAAGCGGATATTACCGAGGACGGCGAGGGTGAGCTCAGTGAAGCTAACGCGTGGCTTTTCGATGACAGCCAGAACGCCAAGGATGCGCAGGCGGTTGGTATCGACTTTACCGAAACGCTTCGCAAGGATTTAGGCATCCGCCATACACGCTCGGCAAACGTTGCGGTTGAACTGCCCGCATCCTCTAAGGATGGCGTTATGAGTATTGCAGGCTTCACCAAAAAGGTGCTTGATATTTATCCGCAATTCAAGGATGAATACAAGGCGCACGTTGGTAAGTACGGCAATTTCCTTTATCTTGATTTCTTCGGATACACGCTTGTTCCGCAAATAAAGACAACACTTAAGGAAAACAACAAGAAATCAGTCAAGAAGCTTTATGAGTTGCTTGAAAATGCATACCTAATCGGTGACCGTGAGACCGTAAATACGGTAGTTGCAGTAGTTGCCGCCGCGGCTTGCGAAGGTGAGGAAATAAAGTCCGCTGCTATCGCTATGCTCGAAGGCGACAGTCATCTTCAGAAGGGTGTTATAGAGCTTATACCCGTAATCGACAAAAACAAAAAATTAAGAGCGTCGCTTATTAAATAATCGTCGTTCTTGAGTTAAAAAAACAAAACAAATTTGGAGGTATTTTTTATGTGGCCCGTAATAATCATTTTAGGTATTTTGCTTGTTATAATAATACCTAACGTTCGTATTGTGCCGCAGGCAACACAGTATGTTATTGAATTTCTCGGTAAATACAAAACCACTTGGGATGCAGGTATCCATGTTAAAGTGCCCTTCCTTGAGCGCATTGCAAAGCGTATAACACTTAAGGAACAGGTTATGGATTCACCTCCGCAACCCGTTATTACCAAGGATAACGTTACGATGCAGATTGATACGGTTGTTTTCTTCCGTATATTCGATGCAATGCTTTATACCTACGGTGTTGTAAATCCCATCAAGGCGCTCGAAAATCTTACCGCCACCACACTTCGTAATATTG
>JAXJYT010000015.1:0-3453 GCA_036306845.1 Acutalibacteraceae bacterium
CCTACGAAGAGGCAAAAGGCAGAAAAAACACCCAAGTAATTATAAATACTACACCTGTGGGTATGTATCCCAACATTGATGCAAGTATTATTGATTTGGATGATTACCCCGATTTAGAGGCGGTTTTTGACGCTGTCTATAATCCTCTTTGCTCTAAGCTTGTGGTGGAAGCCAAAAAACGCGGTATCACTGCTTGCGGCGGACTTTATATGCTTGTAAGTCAGGCGATTTTTGCAGTGGAAAAATTCAAAGGGCAAGAGTGCTCTCAAGAGCTTGCCAAGGATATATTCTGTGATATTTACAAGTCTAAAGAAAACATCGTTTTAATCGGTATGCCGGGCAGTGGAAAAAGCACGGTCGGTAAAATTTTAGCTGAAAAAACGGGTCGCGAATTTATAGATACTGATGAAATTATAACACGTGAAAACGGCGATATATCTGCTATTTTTGAAAAATTCGGCGAGAATGAATTCAGAAATATTGAAAACGGGGTTATAAAGCGCGTGAGCGCTATGCAGGGTAAGATTATCGCAACGGGTGGCGGCGCTGTTTTAAGAGAGGAAAACATTGATTTTCTGAAGCTTAACGGCAAGGTTTATTTCATTGACCGTCCGCTTGAAGAAATCGTGACTACTCCCGACCGACCGCTTTCAAAGGATAGAGAATCGCTTGAAAAACGTTATAACGAGCGTTACGGGCTATATAAAAAAGCTTGCGACAAGCAAATATATTCAACCGGTACCGCTTGCGATACGGCAGATGCTATATTAAACGATTTTGAGATAAGATGAATTTTAATGGGGCGGTAGAAATATCGCCTCTATTTTATTTGTTTACTTTTTGAGATTTTTATAGTAAAATAATATAATAATGTAAAAAAGGGGTGGGAAAATGAAAAACGTTGTGGTAATAGGCGGTGGCGCTGCAGGACTTATGGCGGCATCGAGTGCGGCTTTTGTGATTAAAGATACCAAGCACACCGTAACGGTTATTGAAAAGAATTCCCGTCCCGCGCGTAAGGTTATGATAACGGGCAAGGGCAGATGTAATGTCACAAATAACTGTGACGTCAATACACTTATTGCCAATACGGCGCGTAACGGGAAATTTTTGTTTTCAGCATTTAACGGCTATAATTCTCAGGACACTATGGCTTACTTTGAAAATCTTGGTGTGCCGCTTAAAACCGAGCGTGGAAACCGTGTTTTTCCTGTATCGGACAAGGCGGTGGATATTGTCGATGCACTTGTTGCGCCGGTAAGAAAAACCTGTAATTTTATTGAGGGTACTGCCGAATGTATAATAGCGCCAAACGGCAAGGCTACGGGTGTAAAGCTTACGGATGGCAGAATAATATCTGCCGATGCGGTGATTGTGGCAACGGGCGGAATGTCTTATCCGCTTACGGGCTCTACGGGGGACGGATACCGAATGGCAAAGGCGTTAGGTCATACCGTCACCGAGCTAAAGCCGTCACTTGTCGGTATGCGTTGTCACGAGGGCTTTTGTACCGAGCTTTCGGGTCTTTCATTAAAAAACGTAACGCTTTCTGTTTTTGAGGACTCAAAGAAAAAGCCGTTATACAGTGAAATGGGTGAAATGCTATTTACACATACTGGCATTTCGGGTCCGCTTGCGCTTAGCGCATCGGCATATATACGCTATCTTGATAAAAAGCAATATACCGCTGTTATTGATTTGAAACCCGCTCTATCGCATGAGGCACTTGATAAGCGTATTCTTCGCGATTTCAGCGAGGCTCAAAATTGCAATTTTTCAAATTCTTTAAACAAATTACTGCCACGCGCATTAATTTCGGTTATAATAAGATTATCGGGTATAGCACCCGATACAAAGGTTAATCAGATTAGCCGTGAACAGCGAAAAATACTGGTTGACCTAATCAAGAATCTCACGCTTCACATAACGGGCTTTAACCCTATAGAAGAAGCGATTATCACAAGCGGCGGTATTTCAGTTAAGGAAATTGAGCCTGCTACGATGCGTTCAAAGCTTATTGAGGGGCTTTACTTTGCGGGTGAGATAATTGATGTTGATGCACTCACAGGTGGCTTTAATCTGCAAATTGCCTTTTCTACGGGTTATTTGGCGGGGAAAAGCGCCGCACAATACTGTTTGGAGGAAGAATTATGATTTCAATTGCACTTGACGGACCTGCGGGAGCAGGCAAAAGCACGTTGGCAAAAGGCGCTGCAAAAGCGCTTGGCTTTATCTATGTTGATACGGGCGCACTGTACCGCGCTGTAGGTCTTAAATTCAGTAAAGCAGGCTATGATACAACCCTTGACTGCGATGTTGAGTCGATACTTGCTGAAACCGACGTTGATATTAAGTTTATTGACGGCGTTCAACATGTAATGTTAGACGGCGAGGACGTATCCGACCTTATAAGAACACCCGAAGCCTCTATGATGGCGTCGGCAGTATCGGCAAAGCCGCCCGTTCGTGCATTTTTGCTTGAAATGCAGCGTAAGCTTGCGCGTGAAAACAACGTGCTTATGGACGGACGTGATATTGGTACCGTAGTATTACCCAACGCTACCGTTAAAATATTCGTTACTGCTTCGGTAGAGGAGCGCGCAAACCGACGCTATAAGGAGCTTTGCGAAAAGGGTATGGACGTTAAGTATGAGGATATTTATAAGGACATAGAAACCCGCGACTATAACGATTCTCACCGCGCTATTGCACCCTTAAAGCCCGCAGATGATGCTATTATGTACGATACTACGGGCAACACGCTTGAGCAGTCACTTGAGGGACTTCTTAAAATACTTGATGAGAGGTTAAAGTAACTTGAAAATAACACTTGCCAAAACGGCGGGTTTTTGCTTCGGTGTGAACCGCGCCGTTCAGATGGTATATGACCTTTTGGATAAAGGGGAGAGGGTTTGCACCCTCGGCCCCATAATACATAATCCTCAACTTGTGGAGGAGTTATCCCAAAGAGGCGTAAGAATTGTAGAATCACCGCAGGATGTAAACGAGGGTGAAACACTTGTAATCCGCTCGCACGGTGTCGGCAAAAGCGTTTTTGATGCCGCCCACAAAAGCGGAGTAAAAGTTTGCGATGCCACCTGTCCGTTCGTGGAAAAAATCCATAAGATTGTGGCGGAAAATTCCGATGCGGGTGACGTCATTCTTATTGCGGGTGATGAAAATCACCAAGAGGTAATCGGAATTATCGGTCACTGTTCGGGTGAATATTTCGTTTTCTCCTCGGTTGAGGATTTGGAAAGTTTAGTAAAAAACCATCCTGAAATCGCCGGAAAGTCCGTTTCTGTGGTGTCCCAGACCACATTTAATGCAAAAAAATGGGAAAACGCGCAAAAATTTTTAAAAAAAGTATGTACAAATGCAAAAATATTTGATACAATATGTGGTGCTACATCAATGCGACAAAGTGAAGCGTGCTCATTAGCAGGTGAAAAC
>JAXJYT010000016.1:0-2916 GCA_036306845.1 Acutalibacteraceae bacterium
AAGGAGGAAAGATTAACGTGAAAATAGGTAAAATACTTAAAATTTCAATCTCAGCAATCCTTTCCCTCGCATTGATAGCAAGCATTATAGTAATCCCTGCAGTATCCGCAGAGACTACAACGGATTACAACCTTATTAAAAACGGTGATTTTGAAAGCGGCACTACAGATTGGTACATAAGCTCAAGTGATAAAGTCACGGTAAAAACAACATCAGAGTATGACATAACCGATGATAATCACGGCAAGGTTTTAAAAGCTACAACGAACTGGCAGTATGCCGCGCAAGAAAATATTGCCGTAGAGCCTAACACAACATATATACTAAAGTTTGATTATTATGTAAAAAGTTGGTTTGGCGGACAGTATAAGGTTGGCACTAAAACATCCGATCTTGTAGCTACCAGCATATATTATTATGCCGCAGACAATAAAAATCTGACTTTAGGCAAATGGGCTACAATTACAAAGGAAATAACTACTGCTGAAAATCAAACAACCTTTGCTTTTGCTGTTGCAGGCAACGGCGGCGCAATTTTTGTTGATAATATAGTATTAAGCAAGAAGGTTACCATTACTGCCACTGCTGCTAAGGGCGGTGCAGTTTCGGGACTTCCCACAACAACAATCCTTGCGGGCGACAGTATCACTCTTTCGGCTAAAGCTAACAAAGGCTATACCGTAGACGGTTGGTATAACGGTGACACAAAGGTAAGCGATAGCGCAATCTATAGCTTTACCGCAACCGAAAATGCTGACCTTACCGCAAAATTCACAGTAGACCCCGCAATTATTTCCGACGGCGGATTTGAGGATGAAACCCTTAATGGCGGTTGGGTAGGCAGTGATCATTTTAAAATCACTACAGCCGATAAGTATGAGGGTAAACAATCAGCCCTTTTGGAGCCTACGGGCAGTTGGCAGAACGCAAACTATCAATTTATGGTAGAAAAGAATAAATATTATGCCGTTAGATTTATGGCAAAGAACGCAGGTAAAGACGGCATAATAAAGGTTACAACGGCTTCTGATACAAATACAAATATACTTGATGGCGGTTCGGCAAACGGTGGTAATCTTGCAATCGGTGCCACAAGCAACTGGTCTTTGATAACAAAAACCTTCTATTCGGGTGATAACACTGAATTTAAATTGTTTTTAGTTCGTAACGGTAACAATGCAACAAAGGTTTATATCGATAATCTGCAAATTGTTGAGAGAATCACCGTTACCGCTACTGCCGAAGAGGGCGGTACAGTTACCCCCGAATCAGCAACCGTAGTGCCGGGCGATAATGTAACCGTTACTGCAACCTCAAATGCAGGATATTGGTTTGATGGCTGGTATTACGGTGACAAAAAGGTGAGCGACTCCAAGAGCTTTACCTTTAAGGTAATTAACAACATTGCTCTTACTGCGAAGTTTGCTCCCGCAAAGGTTGACGGTATCGTTGAAAATGGTAGCTTTGAAGTAAATCATGACAATGGTTGGACAACAAACTATGCAAATGAATTCACGGTAGTGAATGCGGCTGATGAAGCTCCCGCAAAGGCGATTGACGGTGAAAAAATACTTAAGGTTACCGCCGCCGGACAATGGCATAGTATCAATCAGAATGTAACACTTGAAAAGAACAAAGAATACATTATAAGCTTCTGGTATTACCGTCATAACAGCGGTTATATCTCATTGAAGTTTGGTAACTCAACCGCAGACAACGGTGTTGTAAAAGAATCGTGGCTTAATAACGAAACTAAAAACAAGTGGGTTTACAAAAGATGGGTTATCAACACTAAGGATGACACAACCTTAAAAATGATTCTTTGTGCATTTGAAGGTACGGCATACATTGATGATATCCGCATTGTAGAAACCGATGCTATCGGAAATATTATAGAAAACGGTGATATGAGCAACGTCGGAAAGGCGCTTAATGCTTGGGATAACTATGATGCAAATTGCTTTAGCTACGATGCCGAGGCAGAGGGTTATATCGGCAACGGCGCATTAAAAATAGTGGGTGACGGTAACGAAACGAACTGGTTTAACGCAGGATATGAACTTAATGTTAAGGCTAACACCCAGTATAAAATCGCCTTCTGGGCAAAGAACACAAGCGCAAGCACAAAAATGATTTATAAGATTACGGACACAAGCGGTAAAAACATTTTGGATTCTGATAAATACACTAATGGTTTAGACACCGATGAAACCGAGTGGGGTTATAATCAGATATCCTTTAATACGGGCAACCTTACAACGATTAGGCTTATATTTGTAGAGCGTTCTAACGGTACAACCTATATTGACGATATCTATCTTGGTGAGGTAATCGAAACCGATGTTACAACCTCTGACAAGACATTCGGTACCGTTTCGGCAGACAAGGGATTTGTTGGTAAGGATGACGAGGTTACCTATACTGCAACCGCTACCGCGGGCGGTAAGTTCCTCGGCTGGCGCGTTGGCGATTCAGAAGAATTGGTACAGGGCGAAACCTACACCTATAAGGGCTTTGAGGCGTTAAAGCTTACTGCAGTATTCGAGGCGGCGCTCGGTAATGTGAACGGTGACAAGGTGATCGATGCTAATGATATGTCGGCTTTGCGCGACAGTATTTTGGGCAATGCGGATTATAATGCGCTTGGTGATATGAATGCGAATGCAACCAACGATATCCGCGACCTTGTAGCACTCTATAAAACAATTAGCAAGTAGCAATTAGCAATTAACGGGCGGATGCCCTCATCCGCCCCTACGGAAAACAATATTATGTAGGGAATGGATTTATCCGTTCCGCAAATACACAGTAAAAAATTGGCAATTAGAAATTAGCAAATAGCAATTAAAGGTGTCGTGCGGCGACATTTATATACCGTTTCGCAACGCGGAACACATACAATTGCTAATTGCAAAT
>JAXJYT010000017.1:0-3315 GCA_036306845.1 Acutalibacteraceae bacterium
CCAGATAGAAGCTGCCCGTATTGCTATGACACGTTATATCAAGCGTGGCGGTAAGGTTTGGATTAAAATATTCACTGATAAGCCGATTACTGAAAAGCCTGCTGAAACCCGAATGGGTTCTGGTAAGGGCTCACCCGAATATTGGGTAGCAGTAGTTAAGCCCGGTCGCGTAATGTTCGAAATCGGCGGCGTATCTGAGGAGCTTGCTCGCGAGGCTATGCGTCTTGCAGCAAACAAACTTCCGATTAAGTGCAAGTTTGTAACCAAAGAGATGGGTGGTGAGCAGTAATGAATGCAAAGGAAATCAGAGAGAATTCTTTACCCGAGCTCAATGAAAAATTGGCAGAGCTTAAGGATGAGCTTTATAAGCTTCGTTTCCAGCACGCCATTAACCAGCTCGATAACCCGATGCGCATCGTTGCTGTCAAGAAGGACATCGCTCGCGTACAGACAATAATACGCGAAGCTGAGCTTAAAGACAGCGCTAACGCTTAAAGGGGAGGTAAACTTAGATGGAAAAGAGAAACCTTCGTAAAACAAGAGTAGGTATCGTTGCCAGCAACAAGATGGATAAGACCGTTGTAGTTGCTATCGAGGACAACGTAAAGCACCCGCTCTATAAGAAGATTATCAAAAACACAATCAGACTTAAGGCTCATGATGAGAACAACAGCTGCAACATCGGCGATAAGGTTCTTATTATGGAAACGAGACCTCTCTCCAAGGATAAGAGATGGCGCGTTGCCGAAATAATCGAAAAGGCTAAGTAGTCATACAAGGAGGAAACCACTGTGATACAACAACAGAGTTACCTCAAGGTTGCCGACAACACAGGTGCTAAAGAAATTATGTGCATCCGTGTTCTTGGAGGCTCCAGAAGGAGGTATGCCAACATCGGCGATGTAATCGTTGCTTCTGTTAAAAAGGCAGCACCCGGCGGTACTGTTAAGAAGGGCGACGTAGTAAAGGCAGTTGTAGTTCGTTCTGCAAAGGGTCTTCGCCGTAATGATGGCACATACATCAGATTTGATGAAAACGCGGCAGTTATTATCCGTGAGGATAAGAACCCCCGTGGCACCCGTATATTCGGGCCGGTAGCCCGTGAGCTTCGTGAGAAGGATTATACAAAGATTCTTTCTCTTGCTCCGGAAGTACTTTAATGGGAGGTAAATTGAATATGAGTAAGCTTCACATTAAAACCGGTGATACCGTTGTTCTCCTTACAGGAGACGCGAAGGACCGTAACAAGTCCGGTAAGGTTCTCGAGGTTAGCCCCAGTGAGGGTAAGGTTATCGTTGAAGGTCTTAACAAGGTTAAGAAGCACGTTAAGCCCCGCAAGGCAGGCGATCCTTCAGGTATAATCGAGACCGAGAGCGCAATCTATGCATGCAAGGTACAGTTAGTTTGCCCCAAGTGCAATAAGCCCACCCGCGTAGGCACAAAGATCTACGAGGACGGCAAAAAAGACCGCGTTTGCAAGAAATGCGGCGAGACTTTTTAAGAGATAAGGAGGACATGACATGTCAACGCTTGGAAACGAATACAAAAATTCGGTTGCTCCTGCATTGATGACCAAATTTGGCTATAAGAGCGTCATGCAGATTCCGAAGCTCGAAAAGGTCGTAATCAATGTAGGCTGCGGCGAAGCAAAGGATAACGCAAAGGTTATCGATGCAGCTATCGCTGATTTAGGTCTAATAACCGGTCAGAAGGCCGTTCCCTGCCGTGCAAAGAAGTCGGTAGCTAATTTTAAGCTCCGTACAGGTATGCCCATCGGCGCAAAGGTAACCCTTCGCGGTGAAAGAATGTATGAATTTGTCGACAGACTCTTTAACACTGCTCTTCCGCGCGTTCGTGACTTCAGAGGTATCAATCCTGATTCCTTCGACGGTCGCGGCAACTACGCAATGGGCGTTAAGGAACAGCTCATTTTCCCTGAAATTGAGTACGACAAAATCGATAAGGTACGCGGTATGGACATCATTTTTGTTACAACCGCTAAGACAGATGAAGAGGCTCGCGAGTTGTTAACTCTTATGGGCGCTCCGTTTGCGAAGTAAGGAGAAGGAATTATGGCTAAAACATCTATGAAAGTTAAGCAGGCACGTCCCGCTAAGTTTTCAACAAGAGAATACAACAGATGCAAAATCTGTGGCCGCCCCCACGCTTATCTTCGCAAGTACGGCATCTGCCGTATATGCTTCCGTGAACTCGCTTACAAGGGCGAGATTCCCGGAGTTAAGAAGGCAAGCTGGTAAGGCTATTGAAACAGTAACGTTATTAACCGTTACACTAAGGAGGTTTACGGTATGCAAATCACCGATACTATAGCTGATATGCTTACAAGAATTCGTAATGCATCTGCAGCGAAACATGATTCGGTAGATGTACCGGCGTCCAAAGTAAAAAAGGCAATTGCCCAGATTTTGCTTGACGAGGGTTACATCAGCAGCTTCACCGTTGAGGAAGACGGTAAGCAGGGCGTAATTCACATTGTGTTGAAGTACGGTCCCAACAAGGCACAGGCCATCAGCGGCATCCGCCGTGTATCTAAGCCCGGTCTGCGCATTTACACAAATGTAGAGGATATGCCGAAGGTTATGAAGGGCCTCGGCGTGGCAATCCTTTCCACCTCTAAGGGTATTATGACAGACAAGCAGGCTCGCACCGCTAACGTTGGCGGCGAAGTTCTCGCTTTCGTTTGGTAAGGAGGTGCGTCGGGAATGTCAAGAATAGGTAAAATGCCTATCACAATACCTGCCGGCGTAGAGGTTAAGCTTAACGGTAACACCGTTACCGTTAAAGGACCCAA
The DNA here is from genome assembly GCA_036306845.1 of Acutalibacteraceae bacterium. Classification (GTDB taxonomy): domain Bacteria; phylum Bacillota; class Clostridia; order Oscillospirales; family Acutalibacteraceae; genus UBA737. The sequence goes on from JAXJYT010000017.1 coordinate 2,813, forward strand.
GGGTGAGCTCAGCTACACCCATCACGCTGACATCACCGTTGCTGTAGAGGGCACTGAGATTTCAGTTACCCGCCCCAGCGACAATAAGGAGCACCGCGCAATGCACGGCCTTACCCGTACACTTATCGCCAATATGGTAACAGGTGTTACCGAGGGTTACAAAAAGACTCTCGATATCAACGGTGTAGGTTATCGTGCACAGAAGCAGGGCAATAACCTTGTTATGAACCTTGGTTATTCGCATCAGGTAATTATGCCTGAGGTTCCTGGTATCACAATCGAAGTACCGTCTGCTAACCAGATAGTTATCAGCGGTGCAGATAAGCAGTTGGTTGGTCAGTTTGCAGCCGATGTTCGCAAGAAGAGACCGCCCGAGCCGTATAAGGGCAAGGGTATCAAGTACTCTGACGAGCACATTCGCCGCAAGGAAGGTAAGGCCGCCAAGGGCTCTAAGAAGTAAAGAAGGAGTGTATGAAAAATGGTTAGCAAACCTAATAGTAATC
>JAXJYT010000018.1:0-2718 GCA_036306845.1 Acutalibacteraceae bacterium
ATTACAAGCTATCTTTCAAATGAGGTTGTAGAGATAGATAAGCCCGATACGGTAGCGGGGCAGACCTTTACACCGAAAAGCGACCGTGTAACCGCTAAAATAGAGGTTAATCTGAGGACTGAACCGACTACTTCGGCGGCGGTTGTGGGCGTACTCAAAGCAGGTGATTTTCTTGACCGAACTGCTATGAGCGGCGGTGGATGGTCACGCCTTATATTAGGCGGTCAAACGGTCTATGCCGTTACAAGCTATCTTACCGATACGGTTCCCGAAACCAACACCGAGCAAAGTGATAACATTACCGAACACGGTATGGAATTTACACCTGTTAGCGTAAACGTAACCGCAAAGGAAGAAGTGAATTTACGCGATAAGCCCACAACCGATGGCTCAAACGTTGTATATACACTTAAAAACGGCGAGTACGCGCAAAAGGTGGGCGAATCAAAATCGGGTTGGTCGCGAATTATCTGGAACGGTCAAACGGTTTACGCCATAACATCATTTTTGACACAGTGAAACAAAAGCCGGTTGCTAAATTGCAACCGGCTTTTGTTTTACTTGTAGGGACAGGCGTCCTCGACTGTCCGTTTAATTTATTCTGTTTTGGGCTTAATAAATTCGGGTGTCTGGGCTAAAATTATTGCCGAGAAAACAAGCGTGCAACCGATGATTTCACGGATTGACAGTGCGTTTCCCGATATTATCCATCCGCCCAACGCGGCAAATACGCTTTCAAGACTCATTGTAATAGATGCTACCGCGGGCTCTGCAAAGCGTTGACCAACGATTTGCAAGGTGTATGCTACGCCGCTTGACATTATACCGAGATACAGTATCTGCGGCGCGGCGGCAAGTATGTTGTCAAAAGAATATGTACCCGTTTCAACTATAAGGGAAATGATACCCGATATTATACCGCATATTAAAAACTGCATCATTGATAGTCGGGCGCCGCCGACCTCTGCGCCGTAGCGGTCAATGCACATTATTTGCAGCGTAAAGGTTATCGCGCAGCCAAACATTAAAATATCGCCTAAATGTATGCCCGAAATGGCGCCGCCACCGCAAAGCAGATATATACCGCCAATGGCGACAACCGCGGCTCCCCAAACGATTTTTGGGATTTTCTTGCCGATAACCACCGATGCAATCGGTACGATTATTACGTAAAGCGCGGTTATAAAACCCGAACGCGCCTCGTTGGCTACATTGTCGGGATAAACGGTGATACCCGCTTGTTGAAAGTTTACCGAAAGCGCCAACGTAATGCCGCACAAAAGAGAGGCTATAAGAAACTTTTTTCTTTCCGCCTTACCTTTGGGGATAAACGGCTCGTGTGTACGGATGCGTTTCACCGCCATAAAGCACCACAAAAATCCTGCGCCAATAAACGAGCGTAATGAATTAAATAAGAACGGTGGCACATGGTCTGCGGCTTGGTTCTGAGCCACAAAGGCAAGGCCCCATATAAGCGCGGCAAAGCCTAAAATAAGGCTACCTTTTAAATTATTCCTTTGCATTCTGTAGCTTATCCTTTCTCATCGTAAGGGAAATTCGTTTTTTGGCAACATCTACCGAGAGTACCCATACGGTTACCACGTCTCCAACCTTGAGCGCCTCGCTCGGATGCTTTATAAAACGGTTTGTGATTTGCGAAATGTGTACAAGGCCGTCCTGATGAACGCCGATATCAACAAAGGCGCCGAAGTCGATAACGTTTCGTACGGTACCCGTAAGCTCCATACCCGCCTTCAAATCTTCCATAGACATTATATCGTGGCGTAAGAGCGGAGGCGGTAGCTCGTCACGCGGGTCGCGCCCCGGCTTTTGCAATTCGTTTACGATATCGCAAAGGGTGGGTACGCCGATGCCAAGCTCTTGGGCGGTGGCATCAAGACCGCGTGTTTGGACGGTTACCGATAGCTCGCCCAAATTGCCTGAGGTTATATCGGCCTCCGTTTTGCCGCAAAGCGCTAAAAGGCGCACGGCGGCATCGTAGCTTTCGGGGTGAACGGCGGTATTGTCAAGCGCGTGCTTGCCGTCCGAAATACGCAAAAAGCCTGCGCATTGCTCGTATGCCTTGGGGCCGAGCTTTGCTACCTTTTTAAGCTGCTCACGCGCGGTAAACACTCCGTTTTCCTCGCGGTAGGCAACGATGTTTTTTGCAACTGCGGCGCCAATACCCGACACGCGCGATAAAAGCTGAACTGATGCGGTGTTAAGGTCAACACCCACCGTATTAACACAAGACTCCACAACGCCGTCAAGCGCGGTGCCCAATGCGGCAGGGGGCATATCATGCTGATACTGACCTACACCGATTGCCTTGGGGTCAATCTTTACAAGCTCGGCAAGGGGGTCCTGCATACGACGCGCTATCGAAACCGCACTGCGAAGTGATACGTCGTATTCGGGGAATTCTTCTGCGGCAAGCTTTGATGCCGAATAAACACTGGCGCCCGCCTCACTTACTACCATATACGAAAGTCCCGTGCCAAGCTCCCTTATAACGTCGGCGGCAAATACCTCGGTCTCGTGACTTGCGGTGCCGTTGCCGATAGCAAAGGTGCGTACGTTGTGCTTTTTAACAAGCATAGTTACAGTTTTCTTTGCTTCCTCGATTTTACTGTGGGGCGGCGCGGGGTAGATTACACCCGTATCAAGCACCTTGCCCGTACCGTCAACAACCGCAACCTTACAACCCGTTCTGTAGCC
>JAXJYT010000019.1:0-4777 GCA_036306845.1 Acutalibacteraceae bacterium
ATTTTTTGTGATACTCTTTTTCATTACAATTATACCTCTACTATATGGAATTACTTTTGTATTCTGACATCTTTACAAATTCTTATTTATCGGTTAGTTGTATTATAGCACAACTTGACTAACAAAGAAAGAGAATATTATAAACACCCTTAGTTTTTTAAAAAACTAAGGGTGTTTTCGTGTCTTGTTGTACTGTCCTTTAGAGTACTGCTCATACGGTGTGCCTTTTGCTTTATAAAAAGTGGATTAACTATTTTAAATCTCTTTCAAGCCAGGTGAAGCCTAAATCAAGGGCGGCGAAAAGATTATCCTTAACGCTCTCCTTTTTTACATCGGGCTTGTCGGTAATATGTGTAGTATCAAGCAGCTGCACAGATACCTTGTCGGCAATTTCAAGCTTGCCATCATTTTTTGAAGAAAGAATGGTAAAGCGGATAACGCTCTTATCACTCATATCGCCGTAATAAATTTCGTTGCCCTTGCGAACAAGCGGCTTATCCTTATAGGTTAAAAAATTCGTTTCAGCCATTTTTATACTCCTGTTGCATTAATTCGGCATCTCGCCGTATAGATTAAAGCGGAAAAGCATTGATTCATCATCGGGATTTACACAACGTACCCACGCTTCCTCAATCTCTGCGCTTGAAAGTATGGTCGAAAGGCCTAAAATCTGGCACAAACGCGATTTAAGATTAAGCGAGTCACCATCGGTAGTCTCAAGATAAACGTCGCCCTTGCATTTATCAATTACTTTGATTAAATCATCAAAATCAACATTATGAAGCTGAATTTTCTTGCTATCCATAAATAAGTACCTCCATAGCATATATTTCAAAATAAGTATAAACTAAACTAAAAGATATGTCAAGTTTAATACTGCAATTATTATTCTATACAAAGATTTATTTATGTGTTCGTTTTTTGTTGACATTTTGCAAAATTTTATTTAATATTATATATGTGAAAATTTGTATTTTTGCTTTGGAGGCATTAGAATATGGAGAGTACAAAAAAGACAATGGATATGATTGTAAATCTTGCGAAGGGCAGGGGCTTTGTGTACCCGGGCAGTGAGATTTACGGTGGTCTTGCAAACGCTTGGGATTACGGTCCGTTAGGTGTTGAGCTTAAGAATAACATCAAGCGCGCTTGGTGGAAGAAATTCGTTCAGGAAAACCCTTATAACGTGGGTCTTGATAGTGCGATTATTATGAATCCGGAAACGTGGGTGGCTTCGGGTCACTTGGGCGGTTTCTCTGATCCGCTTATGGATTGCCGTAACTGTAAAACCCGTCACCGCGCAGATAAGCTTATTGAGGATTATGTTGCCCAAAACGGTCTTTCGGATAACCCCGCTTCTATGAGTGATGAGGAAATGATGAATTATATCCGTGAGCATCAGATTGCTTGCCCCGATTGCGGCTCGCACGATTTCACCGATATAAGAAAATTTAACCTTATGTTCAAAACATTTCAGGGTGTTACCGAGGATAAATCTTCAACCCTCTATTTGCGTCCTGAAACGGCACAGGGTATATTTGTAAACTTTAAAAACATTCAGCGTACAACACGTAAAAAATTACCCTTCGGTGTAGGTCAGATTGGTAAATCCTTCCGTAACGAGATTACACCGGGTAACTTTATTTTCCGTATCCGTGAGTTTGAGCAGATGGAGCTTGAGTTCTTCTGCAAACCCGGTACCGACCTTGAATGGTTTGATTACTGGCGTGGTTTCTGCCGCGATTGGCTATTGAATCTTGGTATGAAGGAGCAGGATTTACGCCTTCGTGATCACGATAAGGATGAATTGTGCTTCTATTCAAAGGCTACTACCGATTTCGAGTTTATGTTCCCGTTCGGTTGGGGTGAATTATGGGGCGTTGCAGACCGTACCGATTACGACCTTTCACAGCACGCCGAGCATTCGGGCGAGCCGATGGAATACTTCGACCCCGAAACCAACGAAAAGTACGTTCCTTACGTTATCGAGCCGTCGCTTGGCGCTGACCGCGTGACACTCGCTTTCTTGTGCAATGCTTATGATGAGGAAGAGGATGAGAAGGGCGATAAGCGCGTAGTGCTTCGTTTGCATCCTGCCCTTGCACCCTTTAAGGCGGCAGTGCTTCCGCTTTCAAAGAAGCTTTCAGACAAGGCAATGGAGATAAAGAACGAGCTTTCAAAGTACTTTATGGTTGACTTTGACGAAGCAGGCTCTATCGGCAAGCGTTATCGCCGTGAGGATGAAATTGGTACTCCGCTTTGCATTACTTATGACTTTGACAGTGAAACCGACGGTTGCGTAACCGTTCGTGACCGTGATACTATGGAGCAGGTTCGTATCCCGATAACCGAGCTTAAGGATTATATAGCAAAAACTGTAGAATTTTAAAAATTAATATTGTAAAAAGTTTTGTCAAACTGTGAGAAAAAGGAGATAAAGTATGGCAACTCAGATTTTAACAATGTTCGCAATGCTTGTAGGCGGCTTGGCGTTCTTCCTTTACGGTATGAGTGCGATGTCGGGCGGCCTTGAAAAAATGGCGGGCGGCGGACTTGAACGCACGATGAAAAAGGTAACCTCTAATGACTTTTTAGGTTTCTTTTTAGGTGCGGGTATTACCGTTGCAATTCAATCCTCATCGGCATTTACAGTAATGCTTGTGGGTCTTGTAAACTCGGGTATTATCAATTTTTCAAATACCTTCGGTATGATAATGGGTTCAAACGTGGGCACCACGCTTACCGCTTGGATTTTAAGCCTTGCAGGTATCGGTGAGGGTAATTTCTTCATTACCTTGCTTCAACCGATGACCTTTGCACCGATTCTTGCTTTTATCGGTATTGTGCTTCGTATGATGGCTAAAAGTGAGAAAAAGCTTGAGCTTGGTATTATATTTATCGGCTTTGCCGTTCTGATGTACGGTATGGAGCTTATGAGTGATTCAATGGCGGCAGTACGTACCATCCCCGGCTTTGACACATTCTTAGCAAGCCTGACAAGTCCTATAATAGCGCTTCTTGTATCGACCGTGTTTACGGGTGTTATCCAGTCATCTGCCGCAACAATCGGTATTGTGCAGGCCTTGGCGCTTTCGGGCGGCATTACATGGCAGATGGCAATTCCGCTTGTTTTGGGCGCTAATATCGGTACCTGCGTAACGGCGCTTATTTCAAGCGTTGGTACTAATAAGAGCGCTAAGCGTGTTGTGGTTATGCACTTCTTTGTAAATGCATTTGGCTCACTGCTTTGTATGCTTATTATGTACGGTATGCAGCTTGCGGGAATCACACTTTTAGCGGCAGAAATCGATATGGTTGGCGTAGCTATTGTTCATACAATGTTTAACTTTGTTGTAACTGTAGTACTGTTCCCCATAAAGAAGCTTATCGTTAAATTCTGTACACTTGTCGTTCCCGAAAAAGAGGAGAAAACCCATACCGTTTTCTTGGACGAGCGTATATTCAACAATGCGCCGCTTGCAATTTCAGAATGCCGTCGTCTCATAAACGAAATGGCGCTTCATACAAGGGACGCGCTTATGGCTTCGATCGGTCTTGTAGACAACTATGACGTACAAACCGCACAGTTTGTACGTGATACCGAAACCCTTACTGATAAGTACGAGGACAAGCTTGGTACGTATCTCGTAAGACTTTCAAGCCATAATCTTTCGGCAGATGAGTCACACTCTGTAGCGCGTATGCTTCATAGTATGGGTGATTTTGAGCGTATGACCGACCACGCGCTTAATATTAGTGAGCTTGCGCTTGAAATCAAGGAAAAAGGTATCGAATTCTCTAATGATGCTAAGGGTGAGCTTGAGACCGTATTTGCGGCAATGAACGAAATCGTTGAGCTTACTATAGAATCCTTTATAAACGATGACCACGAGCTTTCTATGAAGGTTGAGCCTATTGAACAGGTAATCGATAAACTAAAGGATGAGTTAAAATCTCGCCATATTGAGCGCTTGCAGCGTGGCGAATGCACCGTTGGTCAGGGCTTTGTATTCTCGGATATACTCACTAATATCGAGCGTGTATCCGACCATTGCTCTAACGTTGCGGTATATACCATTCAAAGTGATTCAACCAAGCTTGACGCGCATAAGTATTTGCGCAAGGTTAAGGCGAATGCAGTTGGTAACTTTATGGATGAATACAACAATTACGAGAAGAAATACAGTGTAGATTAAGCAAACACCCGACCACGAAAAAAGTGGTCGGGTGTAATTTATTTACTGTTTTTTCCAAACGCGTAAACCCTTATTATAATGAAGGTAATCGGTCCGCCTGAAAGTGCGGCAAGTATAGTTCCCCAAAATTGCGGTAAGCCCATAGTGTTTATGGTTATAAAGGTTACAAGGAAATATATAATAAAATTAGGAAGGTAGGATAGTCCGTATCGGATATACCGATAAATAGTTGGCTTGCGCTTAAAAATCAAACGGCAGTTTATAAAAAATCCGATGGTAAGGGCAATAAGGTATCCTGCAATGGCGGCAATGTTTTCTTGCAGTACAAAATGCGCTAACCACGAATAAAAAGCATCATGAAATGTGTTGATTACGCCTAATATACAAAAATAAACAAACTTTCTGCTAACAAAGATTTTTTTAACTTTAGATAGCAGTTCGGACATGATTACCACCTCCAACAAAAATATTATACCAAAAGTTAGGGATAATTTCAAGTTGTAGTTGACATTAGGGCATATTTGCGATAAAATTATGTGGCACCAAATAGTATGCCCCCTTAGTTAAATGGATATAATAAA
>JAXJYT010000020.1:0-1351 GCA_036306845.1 Acutalibacteraceae bacterium
GTTGTTCTACAACCGCAGGGGGCGCCTTGGCAACGAAGCCTGCGTTGTTAAGCTTCTTTTCAAAGAATTCCTTATCAACTATGGCTTTCTTGAGGTCCTTGTCAAGACGGGCAAGCTCACCCTCAAAGTCAACCAATTCCTTCATCGGCATATAAACTGTAGCGGCATCGGTAACAACGCGAACTGCTCCCTCTGCGCTAAAGGCATCACCGACTACAACCTCACTACCCCAAGCAAGCTGACGGATATACGGCGCGCCCGCAAGGAAGGTTTCGGGGAATTTCGTCTGAATGAACACACTCGCCTTTTTAGAGGGCGGAACGTTCATTTCTGCGCGGCGGTTACGGATAGCCTTGATTACGAGCATAATCTTTTCAAACTCGGCTTCCTCTGAAGCAAAGCTGAATTCCTCACGCCAAACGGGCCAATCGGTAGTCATAAGCACATCACTGCTATGAGGCATAGACTGCCATATTTCTTCGGTAATAAACGGCATAAAGGGATGAAGAAGTGCTAAGGTATTTGTAAATACATAGGTAAGTACCGAGCGTGCAGTATCTGCCGCCGTCTTGTCATCACCATTAAGGCGTGTCTTACAAATTTCAATATACCAATCGCAGAATACGTCCCAAATAAAGTCATAAAGCTTTTGCACCGCCATACCAAGTTCAAAATGCTCAAGATTTTCGGTTACGTCACGAACAAGTGTGTTGTATTTAGAAATAATCCACTTATCCTCAAGCGCAAACTTATCGGGTTCAAGCGGTAATACCTTATCGCTTTCAAGATTCATAAGTATAAATCTTGCGGCATTCCAAATCTTATTGGCAAAGTTGCGGCTTGCCTCAACACGCTCAGGGATATAACGCATATCGTTACCCGGACTATTACCCGTTGCAAGAGAGAAGCGAAGCGCATCGGCGCCGTATTCGGATATAACCTCAAGCGGATCTACACCGTTTCCTAAGGATTTAGACATCTTTCTACCCTGACTGTCGCGAACAAGACCGTGAATAAGAACAGTATTAAAGGGCACCTGACCCGTTTGCTCGATACCGGAGAACATCATTCGCATTACCCAGAACGGAATTATATCGTAGCCCGTAACAAGAGTGTTAGTGGGGTAGTAATGCTTAAGGTCATCGGTTTCTTCAGGCCAACCAAGTGTTGAGAACGGCCAAAGCGCAGATGAAAACCACGTGTCAAGCGTATCTGGGTCTTGAGTAATATTTTTACTGCCGCACTTATGACACTCGTGCGCCTCAGTCTTAGAAACGGTAATCTCACCGCAATCGGCACAATACCACGCGGGGATACGGTGGCCCCACCAAAGCTGACGGGAAATACACCA
>JAXJYT010000021.1:0-3032 GCA_036306845.1 Acutalibacteraceae bacterium
AGCTACAATAAAGGCTCTTGCCTCATTTTCACGCAGATTTTCGCATATAATAGTCGGCTTTTCGCAACCAAGTATTTTGTATGCGCCCTCGGATACAGTAGCTTCCTCGGCGGCGGACGCACCTTTCATTGCAACAAACTGACCGCCCACCTTAACAAAAGGAATACAGTATTCCGATAATACGGGCAGTGCCGCTACGGCACGCGCGCAGGCTATATCGTACTGCTCACGGTACTGCGGATTTTTACCGCCGTCCTCGGCGCGAAGATGCACCGTTTCGGCATCAAGTCCCAATTCTTCGAGCACGGCATTTAAGAAGGTCAGTCGCTTCTGAAGTCCGTCAAGTAAGGTGAGCTTTATATCGGGACGCGCGATTTTAAGCACAAGACCGGGAAAGCCCGCGCCCGTGCCTACATCTATAACGCGCGCGTTTTCCGCTACCTCAACGTGCTTGAAGAACAGCAGACAATCGTAAAAATGCTTGTATAAAACCTCACGCGGCTCGCGGATAGCGGTAAGATTCATCTTTTCGTTCCACGAAAGCAGTAAATTGCCGTAGGCATTAAGTCGGTTTTGCGCAGTTTGGTCAAGCGTTAGTCCAAATTCCTCACAAAGCGGAACGATTTCCTTAATATTAAAGTCTATCATATACTATTAAGCCTTTCTAAATATATAAGAAGAACCGAAACGTCGGCGGGACTAACGCCCGAAATACGCGATGCCTGACCGATATTTTTAGGTCTTATACGGTTAAGCTTTTCTACCGCCTCAAGCCTGAGTCCGTACACGTCCTCGTAGTTAATACTGTCGGGAATAAGCTTGTTTTCAAGGCGTAGCATCTCATCTATCTGCGCTTGCTGGCGCTTGATATATCCTTCATACTTGATTTCGGTTTCAACCTTTTCGCAAACCTCGGGCGACAGCTCGGGGCGGTTTTTATCAAAGGGGGCAAGACACGCATAATCAAGCTGCGGTCTGCGAATAAGCTCCGAAAGTCTTACACCCGTATTCACCGGGGTGGTGCCGCGACCTTCAAGCAATTCGTTCAGTTCATCTGTGGGGGGCAGAAATACACCGTCTACACGCGCAATTTCCTTTTCCTTCTGTGTGCGGCGTTCTACCATTTCGGCATAGGTTTCCTCGCCCACAAGACCGAGCGCGTAACCGATGGGCATCAGTCTTTCGTCGGCATTATCCTGCCGCAATATAAGGCGGTATTCACTGCGCGAGGTCATCATTCTGTACGGGTCGGAGCAACCCTTTGTAACAAGGTCATCAATAAGCGTTCCTATGTACGAGGATGAGCGCGAGAGCACAAGCGCCTCTTTCCCCAAAACCTTGTGCGCGGCGTTTACACCCGCAACAAAGCCCTGTACCGCCGCCTCCTCATAACCGCTCGAGCCGTTGAACTGACCCGCGCCGTAAAGACCCTCTTGCGTTTTGATTTCAAGCGTAGCGTAAAGCGCGGTGGGGTCTATACAATCGTATTCTATAGCGTATGCATTTCGCATAACCTTAACGTTTTCAAGTCCCTTCATCGTGCGATAGAACTTAATCTGCACCTCTTCGGGCAAGGATGAGGACATACCCTGAAGATACATTTCCTCGGTATTTTCACCGCAAGGCTCAACAAACATCTGATGGCGCGGCTTATCGGCAAAGCGCACCACCTTGTCCTCAATACTTGGACAATACCTTGGACCCACGCCCTCGATATCCCCAGCGTAAAGCGGTGAGCGGTGGAGATTTTCAAGGATTATCTTCTTGGTTTCATCATTAGTATAGCCTATGTAGCAAAGCGCGCGGTTTTCGGGAGGCGTTTTGGTTGAAAAGCTGAAGGGCACGGTGTCGGGGTCACCCTCCTGTACCTCCAATTTCGAAAAGTCGATACTGTCACGCGCTACACGCGCGGGTGTACCCGTTTTAAAGCGCATAAGCGGGATACCCAACGCCTTTAGCGACCTTGAAAGCTCGGTAGCGGGGAATGCGCCATCGGGTCCGCTTTCATAATTTACCTCACCGATAAACACCCTGCCGCCCAAAAATGTGCCCGTTGCAAGAATAACGGTTTTACAAGCATAGTCGGCGCCAAGTCGTGTGATACAGTGCCACAGCCCGTCCTCACGCCGCTCAATATTCACGATTTCGGCTTGCTTTACATCAAGCCCCTTTTGCTTTTCTACCGCATACTTCATATATTCACTGTAGCGGCGGCGATCAATTTGCGCGCGCAACGAATACACCGCAGGCCCTTTACCGCGGTTAAGCATTCGGCTTTGAAGCGTTGTGGCATCTGCCGCGCGGCCCATTTCACCGCCCAAGGCATCAAGCTCACGCACAAGATGACCCTTTGCGGTACCGCCGATTGATGGGTTACAGGGCATATTGCCCACCCAGTCAAGCGTTATTGTAAACATTACGGTACTGACACCCAGTCGCGCCGCGGCAAGAGCCGCCTCTATACCCGCGTGACCGCCGCCGATTACCGCAACGTCATATTTTTCAGCTACGTACTCTTTAATCATAAATATACCTCGAAACATTTTAAGTGTTAAGTGGAAAGTGTTAAGTGGAAAATTTCGGTGTCGGCTTTGCCGACTAATATAAATTGTGTGCTCTGCGCACACCTTAACTTTGTTTCTCTTTTTCCATTTTTATTGTTTTACATATCGATGTTAAGATTGCTATTATTGCTTTGGTATCTTCTTCTATGCTTTCAAATTGTTTATGCGTCAGATATTTGCTTTCGTGCAAAAGTCTCAACCAATAATATGTTTCGTTCGCTTCCTTCAAAGCTATATACATTTTCGCATAAAAATCAGCTTTTGACTGTCCACATTCAGCCTCAGCAACATTAGCACCAATACTTGTTCCGCTTTTAAGCAACTGCTTTGACAAAACAAACTCTTTCTTTTTATCCCTCAAATATTTGTTTAATCTTACAATTCTGATAGCAAAATCAAAACTTTTTGTTTCTATCGTACTGCTAATCATTTTTTCTAACCTCTATATTCGTGCGCTTTGCGCACACA
>JAXJYT010000022.1:0-2918 GCA_036306845.1 Acutalibacteraceae bacterium
ATCAGATATTTGTGGGCTTAATGGCAAATAGCTTCAAGACTGTCGAGGTTGATAATCCCACAACTACCGTTAAGCTGACACTCACCGACAAGAGTGTAAAAACGCTTGAATTTTATAAGATAAGCGATACGGCTTATCAGTATCACGTTGACGGAAATGCACTTGGTACAGTTACGTCCTCCGCATACAATAAGTTTGTTAAGAATTTAAAGCTTGTTGCTGAAGATAAAAAGGTAGCACAATAACATAAAGGCTTGGGAAGTTAATTTCCAAGCCTTTAAAATTTTTAAAAACTGATTACGTAATCTAATATCCGTATATAACCGTCACCGATTTCGGTGGCTTTTTTATATTCACCAAAACCGATTTTCCTTGTGCTTTCATAGGCAGTTTTTACACCCCACGTAAAAATGCCCATACAAAAGAGAAGAATAGAGGTTATAAAAAACGTTCTTATAAATATCCTTTTGTTTTTACTTTTCATATTGTTTTAAGCAGAGCCACAAGTGCATCACTCAGTAGCTCTGCTGAATACTTTGCCTCCTCTAAGGTGTTAGCATCCGTGCCAATTTCAATAAGCATAGAACCGGTGGTAAGACTTTCGTTATAATTTTTTGGCATAAGACTTAATGAACGCGCAAGGGAAGGGTACATTACCTCAAGCGTTTGTTGAAGCCTTAATGCAAGCTTTAAATTTTCCTGCCAGTCGGGAAAGTTTTTAACGCTACCGCTTTGCGAACCCATCACAAGCATAATCTGCGCCGCCTTTTTACCGTCTATCTGTGTGGTAAGCTTTATCTTGTCGGTGTCGTTTGCGGCAATGGCATCTCGATGCAGATCAATAACTATCTTTAAATCCTTATATTTCGATTTGTATTTATTAATGGTTTTAGCGGCGCGACTGTAGCTTTCACTGTACGATGGATAATCGTGTAGAGTTTTATCGTGCAATGTTACAATACCTGATGCGTTTAGTTTATCGGCTACAATCTTTCCTATGGCAAGCATGTTGCTTTTTTCATTCTGCGTACGGCTTGTATATTCAGCTGTATAGTATTTCGCATCATCACTCATATAGGTTTCGGTGGCGTGTGTATGAAGGATAAGCACCTGCGGCGCTTCAGTTTTTTCTATTTTAAAGCCAAGTTTTGCGTCAAGCAGTTTCTTTATATCAACGGTAAGGTTTGTACTGTTTTTAAGGTACACGTTATTATACGAATCCTTTGCGGTGTAAGGGGATATAAATTTCTCTATTATTTCGCCCTTAACCTCGCCGCTGCCGGATACTGCTACTATTTCGCTTTGGGCAGAAGGGGTATTTGGCTCAGTAGCGGTAGTTTGAGTGTTTTCTTCATTGCCCATTATGCTCACACCGCTTAAAACGGTGTAATTACTGCTTTTTGGCGTTTCGATGCTTATATTACTTATGGGCACGTTTTCGTTACTCGAAATAAAAATATGTCCGTAGGTGTTATATATAAGCGTGGCGGCACAACAAACGGCGCATACACAAAACCTTATAATTCCGCCCGTGTCCTTCATAACTATCACCCCGTAAAGCATATGCCAACAGGAAAATAATAATGACTGTAGTTAGCCAAAACGCTTAAAAGCATTCCGACAGTCCATTATTATGTCAGTGAGTCAATGACATCGGTATCAAGCGCGGGTTGCAGAAAAATATTAAGCGCGCGTGATAGCACTGCCGCGGATTTTCCGATAAGCAGGTCAATATCCTTTGGTGTCACCATCATATTGTCTTGGGTTTTGTCGCCTTGCGGTAAAAGACTGTTCGCATCGATAACCGTGGGTATTCCAAGCGCTATTACGGGTACTGAGAAGGTGCGTTCACTTAATTCGCGTCTTGCATTATTAACACCCGAGCCGGGACAAATTCCGCTATCCGACAGTTGAATTGTACGGCAAAGCCTATCAGCGCTTCGCGCGGCAAGGGCATCAACGGCGATTATGAGCGACGGCTTTATTTCGGATATTGCCGCCGAAATTAAATCGAATGCCTCAATTCCCGTTTTTCCAAGCACGCCGGGTATTATGGCACATACGCTCCTTAAATCCTCAAGACCAAGTGTTTTTTTGAAATCATCACTTAAATGCCTTGTTGCAAGTATTTTGTTTGCAGTAAAAGGACCTAATGCATCGGGCGTGATATCGGTGTTCCCAAGCCCCACTACAAGCGCGGTCCCAACCGTTTCGGGACATAGCTTTTTAAGCGCCGAAACAAGCGCCTTGGTTAGATTATCGGTATTCGCAATGCGGTCAAGGCGTTCGTATTCTATGGTACAGTACTTGCCTACAAGCTTACCTAACTTTTCTGCGGCATCCGTATCCAATACTTCCACAAAGGATAGTTTCGTATCACTTATATTTTCTTCAATGCATTTAATGCCTTTTATATCAGGCACGTCGGCGGTGCATTCTGATATAAGGTCGGTTCTGATTTTCATATACTTCACCGAATTTATTTTAACCCAAAAAGCCGTATATATTAAAAAACCTGCCGTTTGGCAGGTTTTTAAGTGTTTTAATTATTTGTTTTCGTACTTTGCAACAACCTTTTTAATGCGGTCAACGGGGTCAAGCAACTTGCTTATCGAGTTGTCATTGTTAAGTGTTTCAATAAGAAGCGCTATGTACTTTGACATATTAACGCTGCAGTACCATTCACGTGAAAGCAATTCGGGTGTCTGGTAAATAAGGTTGGTTGTAAATACCTTATCGATAAGACCCTTTTCGTAGTATTCATCAAACTTGTCAAGTCCCTCAACAAAAAGACCAAAGGTAGAGAATACGAAAATTCTGCCTGCGCCCATTTCCTTAAGCTTCGAGGCAATATCAAGCATCGAATCGCCCGAGGAAATCATATCGTCAACAAGAATTAAGTCCTTACCCGTTATATC
>JAXJYT010000023.1:0-1276 GCA_036306845.1 Acutalibacteraceae bacterium
TTTTAATAAGGTTGTAATCCGTTGTAGTCTCTGCGGATACTGCAGGGATTACTATAATGCTTGCTATCAATGCGAGGGAAAGGATTGCTGAGATTGAAATTTTAAGTATTTTACCTATTTTCACGTTAATCTTTCCTCCTTGGTTAATACTCGTTATTCTTCGGTTTCGAACAGATAGATATCGTCTATCGTTACTACGCCGCCGTTGTCGGCGAATATGAATGTCCATTCCTCACAGTCACCCGTATTGAAGGTGTGTGTGTAGGACTTCCAAACGCCCTTATCGGATTCCTTGATAGAGGTTGTAGCCTCATACCGAACCTTAAGACCTGCCGTTTCGGCACGCTTCCACAGCACCTTACCGCTATCGGTTTTAGCGTGGAAGGTAAAGGTGTAATCGGTGTCCTTTTCAAGCTTTGCATTAAAGCCGACATACGCCCATGTGCGAACTTCGGTGTTATTAAGCTTAAGCGCGGTGTTGCCACTATAGGTTCCCTCGCCCGCAGTACCGTTTATAATACCCCAGTAATAGAGGTCGTTGGGGTTAGAAGTACCGCCCAGTCGCCACGGTGCAGTTTTGAGGTCATCAAGATGAGTTCTTGTTTCAAAGCTGTAGTCTACAATAAGGTTCTCAGATGGCTCACAGGTGGTACGCTTTGCCTTTACGGGCAAGGATACGTCACCCACTGCGGTGTTGCCGTCCATATCAACGGCGGTTACACGATAATAGTATGCGGTGCCCGTAACGGTATTTTCATCCTTGTAAACACCGATAAGGTTACCCGCCTTATCAACCTCATCCGCAGGAACGGTATCGATCTTCGTAAAGGCCTTGCCGTCCAAAGAACGCTCAATTATATACTCATAAGCATCACGGGAAGCGATAAAGTTTATCGAGCCGTCAATATTGTGATAAAGCATTGTAGGCGCATCAAGCACCGGACGCTCGATACCCTTGAATTCGTTTGTGCCATCCTTTATGGTGTAGTAGATATTGGGCACCTGCGGCATATAGCTTGTATCACCATCGGCAAGAAGTGACATCCACTGTCCCTTGGCGTTGTAGCACCAATAGAAAGCGCCCGTATAACCTGCCTCTTTAGCGTTGGTTATAAAGTTCTTGTAATTTTCAAGATGGAATAATGTGTTTGCATAATTTGAACGGTCACCGCCAGGACCAAACTCACCCAACATTACGGGTGTGGTAATGGTTGCGTTTTCAACGCTTGGCACAGCGCCCTTATTGTCATATATATCGCGACCGATGAAATCAAAA
>JAXJYT010000024.1:0-1271 GCA_036306845.1 Acutalibacteraceae bacterium
TTTTAATAAGGTTGTAATCCGTTGTAGTCTCTGCGGATACTGCAGGGATTACTATAATGCTTGCTATCAATGCGAGGGAAAGGATTGCTGAGATTGAAATTTTAAGTATTTTACCTATTTTCACGTTAATCTTTCCTCCTTATTCTTCTGTTTCAAACAGATAAAGATCGTCTATGGTAACTGTGCCGCCGTTATCGGCAAAGACAAAGGTAAAGTTTTCACATTCGCCCGTATTAAATGTATGTGTATAAGCTTTCCAAATACCCAAATCCGACTCCTTAATAGAAGTGGTTGCTTCGTAACGAACCTTAAGTCCTGATGTTTCGGCACGTTTCCACAATACCTTACCCTTATCTGACTTGGCGTGGAAGGTGAAGGTGTAGTTGGTATCCTTCTTTAACGTAACATTGATACCCACATACGCCCAGGTGCTGCTATTGCCCTCTGCCTTGGCAGTAAGCTTTACTGCGGTGTTGCCGCTATGTGTATCGACACCTGCCTCACCCTTGATAACATTCCATTTGAGTATGTCTTCGGGATTTGATGTACCGCCCAGACGCCAAGGTAAAACCCTGAGGTCATCAAGCGTAGTCTTAGCCTCAAAGCTATAATCGGAAATAACATTTTCCTCAGGCTCGCAGGTGGTGCGCTTTGCCTTTACGGGCAAGGATACATCTCCTACCGCCTCGTTGCCATCAATATCAACGGCGGTTACGCGGTAATAATAAGCCACACCCGCTTCTGCGGTTTCATCCTTATAAACGCCGATAAGATTACCCGTTTTATCAACGGTATCTGCGGCAACGGTGTCAAGCTTTGAGAAAGCTTTGCCATCCAAAGAACGCTCTATGATATACTCATAAGCATCGCGAGATGCGATAAAGTTTATAGAGCCATCAACGTTATGATAAAGCATTGTAGGCGCATCAAGCACGGGACGCTCGATACCCTTGAATTCGTTTGTGCCATCCTTAATGGTGTAGTAGATATTCGGTACCTGCGCCATATAGCTTGTATCGCTATCGGCAAGAAGTGACATCCACTGTCCCTTTGCGTTATAGCACCAATAGAAAGCGCCCGTATAACCCGCCTCTTTAGCGTTGGTTATAAAGTTCTTGTAGTTTTCAAGGTGGAATAATGTGTTTGCATAATTTGAACGGTCACCGCCAGGACCAAACTCACCCAACATTACGGGTGTGGTAATGGTTGCGTTTTCAACGCTTGGCACAGCGCCCTTATTGTCATATATATCGCGACCGATGAAATCAAAA
>JAXJYT010000025.1:0-4112 GCA_036306845.1 Acutalibacteraceae bacterium
CCTTTACAGCAGTGCGCTACTGCCTTGACTTTGAAACGAATTAATAATTGAAGATAATTTGTGAATTAAATAATCCGAGTTGTAAAAACAACTCGGTTTTGCTTATTTTGCTATTAACCTTATGCGCCGAACTTGCTTACATTAAGCTTAACGCCGGGGCCCATGGTTGTAGCGATTGTGCAAGACTTAACGTACTGACCCTTGGTTGCTGCAGGCTTAGCCTTGATAATAGCAGCCATAAGAGTATCGAAGTTTTCCTGAATCTTTTCGGGGCCAAAGGAAACCTTACCGATGGGGCAGTGGATGATGTTTGTCTTATCAAGACGGTACTCGATCTTACCTGCCTTAGCTTCGGTAACTGCTCTTGCAACGTCAGGTGTTACAGTACCTGCCTTAGGTGTAGGCATAAGACCGCGGGGACCTAAAACCTTACCCAAGCGACCAACAACGCCCATCATATCGGGTGTTGCGATAACAACGTCGAAGTCTAACCAGTTTTCATTCTGGATTTTTGCAACAAGCTCTTCTGCGCCAACGTAGTCAGAGCCAGCCTCTTTAGCGGCATCTGCCTTGTCAGCCTTGGCAAGAACGAGGGTTCTTACCTTCTTACCAGTACCGTTCGGAAGAACAACGGCGCCTCTAACCTGCTGGTCAGCGTGACGTGAGTCAACACCAAGGCGAATGTGTACTTCAACGGTTTCATCGAATTTTGCAGTGCCGGTCTTAACTGCAACGGCTACTGCTTCAGAGACGTCGTAAAGCTTACCTGCTTCGATAAGCGTTGCGCTCTCGTTATATTTTTTTCCGTGTTTCATAGTAGTTTACCTCCCAATAAGTGGTTAAATCGGAATTATCCTCCCACGAGAGAGAATTAATCGACAACTTCAACGCCCATACTGCGTGCTGTACCTGCGATCATGCTCATAGCGCTTTCGATGCTGGCAGCGTTAAGGTCGGGCATTTTTGTTTCAGCGATTTTTCTTACCTGCTCGCTTGTAATCTTAGCAACCTTAGTTTTGTTAGGTGTGCCTGATGCGGTCTCGATGCCGCAAGCCTTCTTAATAAGAACAGCAGCAGGCGGCGTTTTTGTGATGAAGCTAAAGGAACGGTCTGCATAAACGGTGATGATAACAGGGATTATCATACCAACATCGTTCTTAGTTCTCTCGTTGAACGCCTTTGTAAACTCCATAATATTTACACCGTGCTGACCGAGTGCAGGACCTACCGGGGGAGCCGGAGTGGCTTTACCTGCGGGAATCTGCAATTTAATGTAACCTGTAATTTTTTGAGCCATAAATAGCACCTCCATTATTCGTGGTAACCGTGTTTAGCAAATTGCTAAATTAACACTTGGCGGAGCGCTCGTATACACGCCCCTCCCACCGTGACATACAAATTGCTCAATTTCTACAGACGGTTTACCTGAACCGTAGAAAAATTTGTATGCCGGAAGTTAATAAGCATCACTGCGTATTAACAATCATACAGTAAGGTTTTAAAACCTTACGCTTAATCCGCCAAAGAAATCTGGTCGAGCTCAAGCTCAACAGGTGTTTCTCTGCCGAACATTGAAAGCACAACGCAAACATTGTTGTTATCAACGTCAATCGTCTTAACAATACCGTTGTAGCCCTCAAGCGGACCGCTGATAATCTTAACCTCGTCACCTTCACTGTAGCTAACCTCAACGCTGTGCTTTTCAACGCCAAGTGCAGCAACCTCACTGTCGGTAAGCGGAACGGGCTTGGAAGCAGGTCCCACAAAACCTGTACAACCGCGGATGTTGCGAACAACATACCAGCTGTCATCGGTAACTATCATCTTGATTAAAACGTATCCGGGGAAAATTTTTCTTTCAACCTCGCGTTTTACATCGTCCTTAATCTCGGTAACGGTCTCTGTCGGGATTTTAATATCCTGAATAAGATCCTGCATACCGCGACTTTCAACCATTGTTGCAAGGTCGCTTGCTACCTTGTTTTCATAACCTGAATAGGTATGAACAACGTACCATTTTGCTTCAGCCATAATTCCTTACCCTCCGATTAGCCTGTAATTAGCTCAAGAAGCTTTGCAAGGCCAAAATCGAGTAACCAGATAAGAGCGCCAACGAGAAGACACATAATGATAACGATAAGGGTGTTTTTAAGCACCATCTTGATACCGGGCCATACGATCTTCTTAGCCTCACTCTTATAGTCGCGCAAGAAACCAATTACGCGTTGCATAATAGTGCGCTTTGCACCCTTTGATGCCTTAACCTCGATATAATCATCGATAAAGAGGTAAGCGGCGGCAGCCACTGCAAAAAGCAGAAGCGCAATTGCGGCAAAAAGAACCGCACTCTCATAAGCAATGTCGGTAACATTTGCAATCGGACGCTTGTCGATAAACTTCCAAGGGTCACTAACTGCTGCAACCAACATATAAATACCGCTTATAAGGCCAACCACAGGGGCAGTGTAGCGTAACGACTTAGACTTAAATGAGAACACGCTCATCACGAAGCCAACCGCACTCAGTAAGAAGCAGAAAAGAATGTCTGCAGACTTTGCAAGGTCGTATTCAACGCCTGCAAATTCGATTTTACTGCCGAAGCCTAAAACCGTACCTGCAAGAGCTTCCGATCCTGCGTCACTGGTAATTGTGGCAAACTTTGTGAAGAAAAGTACAAGTGCACAGAGCGAAAAGAGAACAGCGAGAATCTGACAAATTCTATTGACAGCTTTCATTTATAGTTCCCTCCTTACTTTGTTTCCTTGTGCAAGGTGTGCTTTCTGCAGAACCTGCAATACTTGTTCATTTCAAGCCTATCAGGGTCGTTTTTCTTGTTTTTCATTGTGTTGTAGTTGCGTTGCTTGCATTCTGTGCAAGCGAGTGTAATTTTAACTCTCATAACGGCACCTCCCGCTTTACGGAAATATTTTTTTCCTCTTCGAAAACCTGAAAGACGGTCCCCGTGAGGAAACGCCTCCCTCATTACAGTCAACCTTGATTGTACCGCCGATTACCATATATAGAAACCGACGGAAAGCACTATACAATATGGGGTAGAACCGCGTTGAATCGGTCTTTTTTCCAAAAAAAAAGAACCTTCCAGAGGTAGTAGCATTATACCACAAACCGCATAGAAGGTCAAGCATTTTTTTATTTAAATCCTATGTTCTATTTGCCCTGTACCTTGTCGGCGAAATAATGACCTATGTCACCCATAAGGCGAGCAGCCGACAGACAAAGCTCATCGGGGAAGTTTCTGTATATAACATTTGCCTCAAAGGTTATATCGCCCTTATAGCCGATTTCGGCAAGCGCATCTAAAATCGGAGCAAAGTTTATTTTATGCAGATACGGTATGGTGTGATTATCGTTCACCAAATCGGTATCGTGAATATGAAGCGCACAAAGCCGCCCGTTACCCATCGTTCTTATAAAGGCAGGGATATCTGCACCCATCAGCGACACATGACCGATATCAAGGCAACCGACAAGCCACGGACTGTTCACTGCATCGATAAGCTTGCAAAATTCCCACGAGCGAGAGCAAACAGAGTCACTCGGAACACCCGAGCCGGTATTCCGCTGATACATATTTTCGGTAGCGATTTTTATTCCGAACTTTTCGGCATACGGAATTAAATCGTTATAAAACCGTACATTTATATCAAAAAGCTCGGCGGCGTGATCGGCGTAGCGGAGATGCTGAATCGGATGCACAACGATTGCCTTTGCGCCGAGAATTGCGGCAACCTCCATACTGATTACGGTTTGTCTGAAACGAAGATCGTTTGTATCGCCGTCAAAAGAATTCCAGAACGGCGCGTGCGCCTGATTGCAGGGCAGACCGATACCGTCTATGTACTCACGAAGCTCTTTGGCGTGAGCCATATAGTTTTCTTCGGTGTAAAAATCGTTTCCTTCTTCAAAGGCGCGGCAAAGCGACATATCAAATGCGGTCAACCCCGCGTCCTTTAAAATTTTAATGGCGCCCATTTCACCAAATCTTACATCAAGACCGCCCGTACTTGCCGAAACCAACACTTAAATCAAACCCCTTTTATTTATGATATGTCGAACCTTCGTTTCTCTTGAAGGCGCGATAAATTTGCTCA
>JAXJYT010000026.1:0-11595 GCA_036306845.1 Acutalibacteraceae bacterium
CATGGATAAAAACCAATGTTAAAATAGCTTTAAATGAGTCAGACGACGTTATTGCCGATTTGATGACTGATGGCTGTAACATGGGTGTAAAATCATTAAACAAGTATTTAAACAAGTACGAAGCCGCAGATGAGGTTTCAAAAGATATAACAAAAAGACTTATAAATTTAGAACAAAAATTAACAATAGATATTCGATGCTATTTATAAAAAAACGGGCAAATTTTGCCCGTTTTTTTAGTTATATTTAATTTTATCAGATACAGAGATATCCTCGCCTATCTGCACCTCGATAAGCTGAAGCTCGGTTTTAGCTAATATTGTATGCTTGCAACGTGCCTTCATTGTGATTGTGCTGCAAGATTATATATTTCATCAGGTTGCACCTGAGAAATAATTCTGATAAGCGATGAAGAATCGGTAAGATTGCTATCGTGTTGTTTAATTGCATTTTTGTATTAAATGATCAATTCTTGATGTGTAGGAAATTGACGCACGTCTTGTTATTCCGTAAACTGAATAGCCATTTTCAAGTAAAAATTTTGCAAGATAAGAACCATCATGCCCTGTTATTCCGGTAATTAAAGCAATTTTCAAAAATATCAACCTTTCAAAACTTAATAACCTGTAAATTTTAACAATAATACCAATACACAATATTGACTTTAAAATATCATGTTGTTATTTTTAAATAAAAATGTTATAATTATAAAAAAATTTTGAGGTGTAATTTTGGATAGGATTTCTGAAGCTACAATTATTTTGACAAAATATGCAATAAATAAAACTACAGGAAAAAAAATAGACTATACGACCGATGAATTAAATAAAATTTATCTTTTTGCAAAAAAACACGATATAGCTCATATTGTTGCATATGGATTAAAAATAAACAATTCAATTCCCAATGATGAAACGGGAAAGTTATTTGATGATGAGATATTTAAAGCATATTTTCGTTATCAGCAAACAACATCTACCAATCAATTAATTTTCAAATTGTTAGAAGAAGCAAATATCGACTATTTACCGCTCAAAGGCGCCGTAATACGCGATTATTATTCAGAGCCTTGGATGCGCACAAGCAGTGATACGGATATTCTCATAAAAGAATGTGATATTCAAAAAGCTATTGATTGTATAACGACTTCTACCGATTTCATTAGCGAAAATCCAAGTGTATATGACGTTTCTTTATTTTCAAAAAAAATGCATCAGCATATCGAACTACACTTTTCTTTAATAGATGACCGCTTTGATAACGTTACTCTCCCTCTTGAAAACATTTGGGAAAAGGCAATAAAAACTGATTCTCATCGTTATATACTTCCTACTGAGCTTTTTATGTATTTTCACTATTTACATATGGCGAAGCATTTCAGGTTTATGGGATTCGGTATCCGATTTATTCTTGATACATACATTTTAAATAAAAATATTGATTTTAATATATCTGAAAGCTTGTCGTTTAAGCAAGGAAAACTTATTGAATTTTCAAATTCAATTTACAAATTGTCAGACTGTTGGTTTGGCGAAGCAAGCAACACACCGGAGCTTGATGATCTTTCCGACTATATTTTAAAATCAGGAATTTACGGAACGACAGACAATAAGGTAAAAAACACGAATCATTCAAAGATAAAGTATATTATTTTAAGAATTTTTATGCCCTATGATATGATGATTTATTCCTATCCTTTTTTAAAAAAAGCTAAAGTTTTATTGCCTTTTTGTTGGGTTTTAAGATGGTTTAATATATTTAAAAAAGGCAAAGCAAAATCTTATATACGAGAAGCAAAAATAAACTTCAATACAAATGATGAAGATAAATCAAAATTCCAAGATCTGATTAACAAATATAATTTACCAAAGTAAAAAATTACAAAAATCGCATTATTTACCTATAATAAAAACGAATGTATTTCACATCATAATATTGCAAACGCAATCAAACTAAAGCAAGTAAGGAGTGAAATACAATGGCTAAAAATGTAGTACCTGAAGCTAAGGAAGCTCTCAATCGTTTTAAGATGGAAGCTGCAAACGAGGTTGGTGTAAATCTTAAGCAGGGTTACAACGGTGACCTTACCTCTAAGCAGGCTGGTTCTATCGGTGGACAGATGGTTAAGAAAATGATTGAGTCTTACGAAAACAGCATGAAATAAGATATTCTTATAGTATAACTGTTTGGGAGCGGCGGCATAGTGGATATTTTCCCGTGTCGGCGCTCTTATTCTTAAAGTAAGGGAGTGAAATTATGTTTGATAGAATATGCTTAATATTATCAATAATCGGTTGCCTTAACTGGGGTTTGGTTGGTCTTTTCAGCTTTGACCTTGTTGCTTGGATTTTTGGCGGAACAGGTGCGATACTCAGCAGAATTATTTATACAATTATCGCCCTCGCCGGAATATGGTGCATTTCCCTTCTCTTCAGAAGCGAAAACGATCACGCAATTACAGCAGAATAAATAGAAAAGCAGTATTCAAACAAATGAATACTGCTTTTAATTATTGTATAACGAAAAGAACGAAGCTAACCCTTACAGGTTAACTCCGTTCTTTTGCTATACTCTAAATCTCTAATGCTATCATAAGTTAAATATTATCTTTTGTCAAGCAATAAAAATTATTTAATATACTGTTCACACATTACATTATAAAGTGTGTCGGTTATCGCATCCATACCTGCCTTGTTGGGATGCAAACCATCGACGGTTAGCTCCTTAAAGGTTTCAAGATTAAACGCGCTGTTATTATGGAGATCAACCAACGGGCAACGATATTTTTCTGCAGTTGCTCTTATCGCATCGTTATATTCCTGCTGAATAGCGATATGATCTTCATTGGTTTTATAATTCGGTGATATCAATAATCTGCTTCCAATAGGTATCATCAACCTTCATATCCTGCCAATTAAGATAATTGCCATATTCATCATACTTATTTGGTTTACCGTCATAATAGCATACCGAATTATTTACTGTGGTTGTATTGGAATAAATATTGTTATTATATCCCTTAAAGGTCGAAATACTGTCACCAAGTATTGAAACGGTCTTTCCACGCGTGAGTCAACTAAGTAAATCTTTGTTCAAAACAAGCTCTCTTACAGCCGCGATATCATCCCTATCAAAGCTGCTTGAATTATCATAATCGGCTACAAGTGTATCTACGCTAGTATCAGTACCGTTAAGACCTTTGGCCATACGTACCATATCGCGGATATCTATTTCTCCGCTTTCATTAACATCACCTACACGCTTCAAGCTGAAGTCCTTGATATCAACAGTGTTAATCGCGGCGGAGTTGGTAAGCTGAACACCCATATAATGTGTACCATATGCACCAACGGTTACGCGCTTTCTATGTGTAACATATTCATCACTAAGCTTGGTGGTAATGCTTTTGATATTTGTAATATTATCGCCGTAAACACGATTAACTTCGCCGTTACCCTTTAAAGCAACACTTGCGATATAATCGCCCTGTACAAGATTAGTATAACCCTCATTAGGAGTAATGATATTATATTTTTCATTTAAAACAATATCATATTTAAGATTAAGGTCAGCATTGTTAAGTACAGGTAACCATGCTTCAATATCAGCCTTTGCGCGAGCATAATTAGCATTTAAATTATCAAGTTTAGCAAATTGGTCAATAAGCGAATCAACAAATGCAATGTTTTCTTCTACTGTTAATACCTGAATGTCGTCGATTATTGCAGTAATATTCGAATCAGTTGTATTATTAGCAAAAATATTAAACCAAAATTCGCCGTTTGAATTTGTGGTGATTTTATTTGTTCCAAGCATCCAAGTATCACCGGGGTTAACAATATAGGTGCCGCGCTTATCACCGCTATTTTTACCTTCATTATCAACGGTTCTACCCCAAACATGTGTCTGACCGGTTCCCTTTACCCAATAGCTAATTATATACTCAGTGTTTGGCATAAATCCGTTTGTTCTAAAGTCTAAATCAGATTTATTATAGCCTTCATCGCCCTCAACGTTAGATGTATATATATAATTTTTCGAGCTATGGAGACGACCATTTTGTCCAGCTTTCACATCTATGCTTAAAGAGTTATTACCGCTATGTGCATCCTTAGAAATACCAAACTCAACATTTGAACCACCGTAGTTCGTTGTCCAACCTGTTGTTAATTCTTTGTTATTTCCATCAGCTTTTATATTGGTAACAACATCTGATCTTTCAAATCCTGTGTTTTCCAAATAACTTGACTTATCATAATAAACATAACCCGATTTTTTCATAACGAATAAATCGTAATTAGATATATTATCCTTGCCAAGTTTTGCTATCCATTGCTCGATATCATCAACAGCACGTGCGGCATTAGGAGATGATACATCAAGATTTTCAATCATCTTTTCAACACTTTTTATAGCATCAGACTTTGTTTGCATTACAACGTCATCAATGTATGCTTCAGTAACTTCATCGGCATTACGCTGATAGTTAACCATACAATATATTTCACCATTTGAATTAGGTGTAAACTCTGCTGCAAAGAGTTTCCATCCGTCTGTAGCAGTTATATTGTCTGCCGCTCCTGTTATACTTGTGCTAACTTTATGAGTAGATGCATCAATTGCACGTACCCATGCACGTGTAGCGGCCGTACCCTTAACCCAATAACTAACGATATATGTTTCGCCAACTTTCAAGCCATCCATTCTGCCCTTTGTATCAGTTTCAGAAATAATATTTTTCTTATTTACCAACAAAGTATTGCCATCGCCTTTTGGAACAGATAAATAAATCGAATTTTTACCACTATGAGAATTATCCGACAAAGAAAAAATATAATCCTTATGGCTATATGATGTAGTCCATCCATCCGTAAGGTCAGGAAGTGTTATACCACTTGTATTATTTATAGTATCGGAATTTTCAAAACTTGAATTTAAATACAAATTATTTGTAACAACATATTCATACTTTCCAATTGAAGCATACTGCTTTAACTTTGCTTCAAAATCTGCATAATTTGAAATGTTTTGTGCGCCAAGCACTGATACCCACTGATTAATGTCATCAATAGCACGAGCGGCAGTAGCCGATGTTATATCAAGGTTTTCTATCATTGCCGCAACATTGATAGCTGCCTGTTCAGAGGTAACAAGTTGTATATCATCAAGATATACTACCTGATTTTCCTTTTCGAATAAAGGATAAACATTCGACCACAATTTCCCATTAGTCACTGTGATTTTTTGTGTATAAAGCGTCCATTTGGTTATAGGGAGTTCACTTTCCATATTATTATCAATTGGAAATTTATCTCCCCAAGCGTTCTTCCAATTTTCATAGGTTACATCACCCTCAGTATATTCCCCATCATATTTTTTTGAATAGGTGCGCATTTGAATATCGCCTTTAAACCAAAAGCTAATAATATATTCACCGTTTTCAAGCTGCATAAAATTATTAAGATTAGACTTTTTATTATTTGAACCATCCCAAAAATCATAACTCGTACTTGCATCGGCAAAAGTACTAAAAATACGAGGGCTTGCCTTATTTTTACTTACAAGCTTTAATGCGTTGTTACCACTATGCGCATCATTAACGATAGAAGGTGTTGCAACACCCGATGTTAAACCACTTGATACTGTCCAGCCCTTTGTAAATTCAGTTGTGTCTAAAGATGTATTCTGTGCTTCGTTGGATTCTTCGAAACTTGAATTTGAATATAGATTATTGGTATCAACGTAGTTATATACCTCATCAGCATTTTGTGTAGCGGTCAGGGCGCCGTCAGCCACATTGATATCGATATCTTCATCAAGAAAACTGCCGTAGAATCCGCCTCCAAGGTCGGTAGCGGCATAGACTGTGCCGACTGATAAAATTATTGCCAGAGTAAGTGCCAAGGAAATAAGTACTTTTAAAGATTTCATTTGCAATATCCTCCTAAAATAATTTTTATTTAAAAATAAATAATAGACCCATATTTTATTAACTAAAACCTACGGGACGATGTAGGCATCGTCCCCTACGAAACAAATTATTAAATAAAATCAATCGCATTTAATTTGGATTTCACTTTCTTTGAGGCCCTTTGCTTGCGCCTTAACGGTGAAATTGCCTTTTATACCTTGCTCGCCGATAATGCAAAGCGCTTTACCCGAAAGTGACGGTATATGATTTGCTTTAAGACAGCCGACATATTCGGGGTCACCGTTATCAACGCCCAAAATTTCAAGACCGTCCTCTAACACAAAGGTAATATCAAACTCACCCACAGGCACTATATTGCCGTTTTTATCAACAATATCTGCTGTTATAAAATCGACATCATCGGTACCCGCCGCAAGTGACGATTTATAACTTGAAAGTTTTATTTCATAAGGCTTATCGGTAGTTACCATACAATATTCGGTAACCGCTTTACCGTTTTTATAGCCAACTGCCTTTAACTCACCCGCGCAATACGGTACCTGCCATGTAATATGACCGCAAGCCACATTGTCATATTCCTGAATGCCTAATGATGTACCATTTAAGAATAATTCAACACTATCACAGTTTGTATATGCTAAAATATCAATATCTTTGCCCTCTAAACCGTTCCAGTTCCAATGACCTGTAAGATAAACCATAGGCTCACCCGACCACTGTGACTGATAATAATAAAAGCTGTCCTTTTTAAAACCGCAGGTATCAACGGGCGCGAAATACGAGCTTCTTGAGGGCCATAAGTGCGGTGTTGGCTCACCAAGATAATCAACGCCCGTCCAGATAAACATACCGCAAACGCCCTTGCTTGCCTTATGGCGCATCATATCACGCTCGGCCGAATGAATACGGGTATAATCGCAATTCTCAAGCACCTCATCATTAGCAACCTCTTTTGTAGGTCTGCCCGTTATCATACACGGGTCATAAACACCGCGTTTTTTAAATGGTGTATGGCTTGTAGTTTCGGTTCCAATAAATGGCTTACCTGGGAACTGTTTATGATGGTTTTCGTAACGCGGTGAGCCGTAATTGTAGCCTATAACATCAAGTGCTTTCGTAAAATCCGAATCAATACAACCTGGGTTACCAAAGCAACAAGCGCATGTAATAGGTCTTGTATCATCTACCGCCTTTACAATTTTGGAAAGGCGCATTGCAGTTTCATTGCCCTCGAACACATTATGGCGTTGCTCGGGAATTTCGTTACCGATACTCCACATAACAATACTTGGATGATTTCTATCTCGGTAAAGCATTGCCTCAAGGTCTGCTTTATGCCATTTATCAAAATCCATGTAATAGTTATGAACAAGCATTTTATAACGCGGATCAATTGGATTAAGGCTTGGAATGATCTGCACTTGACGCCACTCATCAAAAGCTTCATCCATAACAAGAAGGCCTAATTCATCGCATATATCAAGAAAACTATCAGAAAAAGGATTGTGCGACAAACGAATTGCATTACAACCCATCTCTTTCATAATAAGCAGTTTACGGCGTTCTGCATGAACGTTAGATGCGGCACCCAATGCACCGTTATCATGGTGAATACATACACCCTTCATAAATACCTTTTTGCCGTTAAGTAAAAATCCGTTTTCTTCGCTATATTCTATTGTCCTTATACCAACCCTTACAACCGATTCATCACAAACACCGCCCGAAGTGTAAACGGTTGTTGCAAGCGAATAAAGATACGGATTATCTGTTGACCAAAGCTTTGCATCGGGAACGTGAATTTCATCAGATAGAAACGTTTCACTATCCGCAGAAACAACAATCTCTTTTTCACTTTCAAGTGAAATTATCTGCCTTTTATCTGCATCAAACAGTTGATATAAAATCTTAAATGCTTTATCGGAATTACTATTGTTCTTTATTGTTGCATTAACCGAAAGTGTCGCATTTCCGTTTTCAACGCTTTTTGTAGTAATAAACGGATTAAAGTTATCGATATGTAAACGGTCACGCACAATAAGCTTCACGTCACGATAAATACCGCTACCTGTAAAATATCGGCTACCGGGTTGGTCGGAATTATCAACACGTACCGCTACAACATTTTCTTTGCCGTTTCTATATAAATGCTCTGAAATTTCATAGGTTTGCGGAACGTATCCATAAGGTCTGTATCCTATACGAACACCGTTTACATATACAGTTGCATGACGGAAAACACCATCAAAATTAAGTTCAATAAGCTTATCCTCACTATTATCAGGCACCGTAAACGCCTTGCGGTACCAGCCAATACCCATTGGCAAATAACCGCCGCGTGCACCCGATGGATTATCACGCGAAAAACCGCTATGTATACTCCAATCGTGAGGTACCGAAACCGAATCCCAAGTAGAATCGTCAAAGGATTCGTACTGCGCAAAATCACAGTCGCCTAATTTAAAGCGCCAATCCTTGCAAAAATCAAATTCTACTCTTCCATTTTCTAAAAGCATATAAAATCCTCCAGTAGAACTGCAAAAGAAAAGTTATAGAAACGTTTCAATAACTTTAAAATCATTTTAACATATATTTATAAAAAATACAAGAATTATTTTATATTTTTATTAAAAAACAACGAACTTTATTTTTCAGCATCTTCGGCTACCGATAACCATTTTTTATACTGTTCAAGGTCATATCTCGGTGTACCGTAAAGAAATGTGTTTATGTGTCTTTCACCGTCAACAGTATACTCAATAAGCAACATTCCCTGCTGTGAATGATTAAAGGGTATTTTGCCAATATTTAAGCCTTGATTTGCGGCAACTGTTTCTTCACCCTCAAACACAACCTTGCCCGATTCTATATCGGTTATCTTGCAGGTAACGTATGCATCTTTACTTGAAGCGTTGGAAAGCCAAACGGGATAGCCGCGCGGCTCCTTCTCACCTACCAAGCAGAGCACAGGAACGCTTGAACGCTTAATAAAGCTATACGCTAATTTCTTTTCGTAATAGTAATCAACAACCGAATCGGACATTTGCGGCCAACCGTCAAGCAGATTCCACCACAAAATACCGCCCATTTCATTGGTGCGAGCGCGAATACGCTCAATAAAGAACTTATACGCTTCAGCCTGTGAAATCTGAGAAGCGCATACAAAATCATCAAGATTATCGGGTACTGAACCGAAAATTTGCTCTATCTGATGGTGCATAAGCATGGTTCTTGCCGAGCTTTGCCATTGGTCTGCAGAATGTAAATCCCATTGCTCGTTATCGAAATAAGGCCAAACCTTATCGGCATCAATAAATTTTTCTATTGACTCTTTTGACGGACAACCCGCATAACCGATTTCACTTATAAAATATGCGCGCGTATTTGAATAACGCTGATTTTTATAATAATCGCGCGGGTCCCAAATATGAATTTCGGAATATTCATCACGGTCGTACGGATACGCTTTATCCGATACATAAGGTGAAGACGGCAAATACGGTCTTCGTGGGTCAAGGCGCACTAAAATTTCGGGAATGGTTTTACGGTTTGAACGGTTATAGCAAGGCTTTATTGACGTTTTATAGCAAGCGTCAACCTCATTATCACCGCACCAAAGAACGATTGAAGCGTAGTTTCTAAGCTTTTCAACCACGCTTATAACCTCTTCTTCAAGCCGTTTTGCAAAATCATCGTGGAACGGACGCAAGCGGCAAGCAATTGAAAAGTCCTGCCAAACCATAATACCGTGGCTATCGCAAAACTCATAAAACTCATGGTCCTCGTAGACATTACCGCCCCAGCAACGAACCATATTACAACCAATATCATAAAGCAATTCAAATGCTTTTGCATAGCGCGATTTATCGCGGCTGTGAAGCGCATCCATCGGTACCCAGTTTGTACCAATTGCGATAACCTTTTTATCATTAATATAAAATGCAAATTCGCCGCCGGGTTCAATTATTTCACTGTTTTTTAGCTCAACCTTTCTAAATCCCTGACGGAAATCCTTAGAAATCAACAACTCGCCGTTTGATTTGTAGATTTCAAGCGTTAAATCAAACATATTAGGCTCACCGTAATTACGGGGCCACCAAAGATACTTTTGCGGTATATTAAAGCAGACAGTACCCGCAAAATCAAAGCGCATTTGCTCTTTTTCAAATTCGTAGTCCCCGCATTTGCCGCGGACTACCACCTTGTGCCACATACCAACCTCGTCAAGTGGTGTATTGACATCAAATATAACCTGACAGGTAGCGGTATTGCCCCAAAGCTCGTTTACACTGAAATACACAAAACGGAAATGAACGTCATCTTGGTACACAAGCTCAACGTCGCGCCAGATACCCGCGCTGACAATACGAGGCATTATATCCCAACCAAAGCTATGGTCGGCTTTGCGAATAAGTTGTATACAGTTACCACGCGAACCGTTCAAAAACTCCACCGGCTCCACGCGCTGCTTTTTCATCCATGCGCGAGGTGATTTAATATTTACGTGGATGG
This sequence comes from Acutalibacteraceae bacterium, assembly GCA_036306845.1. GTDB lineage: Bacteria > Bacillota > Clostridia > Oscillospirales > Acutalibacteraceae > UBA737. The sequence continues at coordinate 10,445 of JAXJYT010000026.1, forward strand.
TGTTTTCCTGTCCGTATAAAAGCTTATCGGTAACATCAAACTGATGCTCTATGAACATATTTTCACTGTGACCGATAAGCGCGCCGTTAAGATAATAATCGGCAATACAGTCAACAGCGTTGAATTTCAGAAAAACGGTTTGGTTCTCACTTGGTGCATCGGGCACGAAGTTGCGGGTATACCACCATTCGTATTTTTCATACTCCCAAGTAAGATTACTGTTCATACCCTTGTATAAATCCGCAGGCAGAATTCCCGCCGCAGATATATCAAGTTCAACGTTACCCGGCACCTTGCAGGGAATGTTCGGAACTTTTTTACTTTCAAGCTCTGTAACATCATGAATTTCAATGCTTGAATCAACGAAATAATATAGTTTCCAATTTCCGTTTAAATTCATATAAAACCACCTCAAAACATATGATGCACTAATTATATGTATTAAAAAAAGTCCTGTTTTTTATAATGTGAATCTTTTAGTTAGATCTTGTAGATTCACGCAGTTCAATACGGTATTCAAAATTCTGTGACAAATAGTTGCTCGGCACCTTGCCGTTGATTTGCTTAATTACCGATTTGGCAGCAAATTCACCGATATCCTTTGCAGGTACCTTTACGGTTGAAAGCGGCGGATATAAATATCTTGAATACACTTCGGTATTAGCGGCGATTATTTCAAAATCATCGGGAATTTTATAACCCATATCCAACGCCGCAGTCAAAACCTTATGCGCTGTAAAGGATTTACTTGCCACAACCGCCTTGAAGGTATGTATTTTATCCTTAATTTCGTTTACCCTGCAAACGTTGGGCTCCATTCCGTATTCACGCATAATACTAAAGTATGCATTGTATCTTTCTTGCATTGAATTATTTGTATAGTTTATATCATCGACATAAGTAATTTCCTTATATCCTTTTTCGATAAAGTATTTTGTTGCATTATAAACGCAACGGGTATACTCAACTGGAATGATACAACCGTTTACATTATTACTGTTTTCATTGATGATTGCAAAATTGATTTTTTGCTCGTTCATAACCTTTACGTATTTAACTAAATCATACTTATCATACTTTTCATAAGGCGCCAAAATTATGATACCGTCAATCATATGGTCACGGTAATACGAAAGGAAATCATCGATGTC
>JAXJYT010000027.1:0-3936 GCA_036306845.1 Acutalibacteraceae bacterium
AAAGCGGCGCCACGCTTAAATGCTATGCATTAGGTCAGGATAATTCACCGGTTATTACGCCTACACCCGATGATATGCCGAAAAGTGTGGGGCGCACCACCACTCCCGACCACGATATTACCACAAGGCAGGAGGTATGGCGGATACTTTTGGAGTTATCCGAGGACATATCGCGTGAATTGCACAAAAAGGGTTTATATGCCGGCAGTGTTCAGCTTCACACCCGTGATACGAGCCTTAGGGTAAAGGAAACGGCAAGGTCGCTCGGTAGCCCCACAAATGCTGAAATATTACTTGCGCGTCGCGCGATGGAAATTTTTGATGAGGTTTATGAATGGGCGTTGCCTCTACGCTCGGTGGGATTTCGCGCGGTAAATCTGAAGTCGGAAAATATCGGTGTACAACAGGATTTGTTCGGGGGTAGTGAAAATCAGGACCGCACCGAAAAAATAGATGATTCGCTTTATGCCTTGCGCGAAAGATTTGGAAACGACAGTATAAAACGCGGAACGGTTATTGATTTGGAGAAATAAAAAACTTCCCCTTGCGGGGAAGTTTTTTGTATCATATTTTAATAAATTTTTTAAGTTGCTTAATTATCGGCGGTACTATAATTGCAAAGATTACTGCAAAAACTATGGCACCCACAAGCTTTAAAGATACGATTACTGTAAACAACTTATTTAATAAATCATAGGGTATACCGTAAATATAGTTATTAATGAACATTGCTATAATATTTAATGTTGATAAAATAATTGAGCTTATAAAAAACTCTATTGATAAAATATATGTTTTATTGATTTTTTTAAACAACGAATATAGCAAGGCTACCGACATCGTATATACAACGGTTGGCACCATCCATATTAAGGTGCCCCAACCAATTCCGAAACCGAGTTGAGAAACAAACGAACCTACAATAGCTGTTGCTGTACCCCAACCAAATCCGAACATAACCGAAGCGAGTATTAACGGGAAACAACTGATAGGTATCTGATAATTATCAAGGAAAACGATTTTCCCCAAGTTTGAGGCAAGTAGTTCAAGTGCTACAAACAAAGCTGCAAGTATAGAACACACACATAATTTTTTAATATAGTTTTTTCTCATAAAAAATCCTCCTTTACCCGTTATACGATAATAGGAGGATTTTTTTATCCATTATTATTCGTCAGCGGGATGCGATAACAAAACCGCAGGCACAATGCCATTCGTCCGCGTGACAACTCCCCGTTCGCGCGGCACTTGACGCTTTGCTATCTACTCTGAATATTTATATAACCATTATAACCATAAAGAAAAATTTGTCAAGCAATTATATTACGCCCTTATCGCGTAAAAGCTTTACCTTTAAAACGGCGGCTTGGGTTTTTGCATCCTTGATTTCACCCGAAAGGACCATTTCCACCGCTTTTTCAAGGGGAATTCTACAGACGTCCAAAAATTCATCCTCGTCAAGATGCTGAGTGCTGAACTTTAAATCCTTGGCAAAGTACATCCATATAATTTCACCGCAGTATCCGGGGGTGGGGTATAATTCGCCAAGCGGTAAAAACGTATCGGCGGTAGCGCCCGTTTCCTCTAAAAGTTCACGCTTGCCGCACTCAAGCGGGTCCTCGTTACGACCGCGGTCACGCTTGCCCGCAGGGATTTCGAGCACCTCCTCCATATAAGGATAACGAAACTGCTTCACAAAAAGCAGATTATCGTCGCCGTCAAGCGCCGCAACACAAACACCGCCCGGATGCTCTATTACCTCACGAAGCGCAGTAGCGCCGTTAGGAAGCAAAGCGGTGTCCTGCCGCACGTTAATTATTTTACCCTTAAAAACGTAATTTTCTTTAAGCTGTTTTTCTGTTAAATTCATTAAACAATACCTCTTTTAATATATATATTATTAGTAATTTGTTTTGGGTGAGCTTATGGAAAAAATAGTAAAAAACGTTGTTTTGGATTATCGCAATTACCGCCGTACGATTGAAGCCCTGTGCGAGCGGTACAGTGTGCTTGTGCCGTTTACAATAGGCAGAAGTGTTGCGGGTCGCGATATAATAGCGCTAAGGCTTGGAAGCACCAAAAGTCATAGCCTTTTTGCCGCCGCTTTTCACGGCAGTGAATACATAACGACAAACGTGTTATTATATTTTATAGAGGATTTATGCGGATGCCTTTGCAGTAAATCCACTATGGACGGCATTAATATTGCCGAATCCCTTTGTAGCCGCGGTGTGATATTTGTACCGCTTGTAAACCCCGACGGCGTTGAAATTTCTATTCGCGGTGAGGTGGCTTGCGGCAGATGGGCAAATAAAATACGTTTGCTTTGCGGCGGTGATTTTAAACACTGGAATTCAAATCTGCGCGGCGTTGATATAAACCATAATTTTAATGCCGATTGGGGTGATTTGCGCGCCCTTGAAAAGTCGCACGGTATATTCGGTCCCGCACCCACACGCTACGGAGGTGAGACAGCTGAGAGCGAAAGCGAAACCCGCGCCTTATGCTCACTTTGCCGAAACACGAATATTCGCCACGCGGTAGCGCTTCACTCGCAGGGCGAGGTAATATACTGGGACTATAAGGGCTATTGCAAGGACAGGGCGCAACCCATGGCAGAAAAAATGGCGGCCCTTAGCGGTTACGCCCTTGACGTGCCGATGGGTTTGGCGGTTGGCGGTGGATTTAAGGATTGGTTTCAAAAAGAACTTCGCCGACCCGCGTTTACGGTGGAAATCGGAAAGGGAAAGAATCCGCTGCCGATAGATGAAGCCGATGTAATATACCGTAAAATCCGCAAAATGATGTTGTTTTCCGCAACAATATAATTTTACCATCCCGAAGATTAAAAATCAATAATGTTGACAAAAAGTAAAAAATAGCATATAATGTCAGTGCAAGATGATATGCTAAAAATACTTTTTGTGGTCGGCATTTTGTGGTTGATTTATTTAAGCGCCGGGACCGTATGGCATAGCGGTTGACGAGGATGGAGTTTATCGAAACATTCGGCGGATGCTCCACGGCCCAAAGCGGTCGAGAGAAGACATTTAAAAACTGCGGGTAACCGCAAAACAGAGGTGTCTTTACGCTATGCAGGGGATAGTATATCCTTTTTATACGGGAAACGGCGGAAAAATTATGTTTTTTCGGTGTGCTTTTTTGGCGCGCTTTTTTCTGCCTGTTTCTAAATGAATTTTAGAAAGAGGTTATTTTTATGTGTGGAATAGTTGGTTTTTGCGGCAAGGGTGCGGCGGCACCGTTTTTGCTTTCGGGGTTAGAGGCGCTTGAGTACCGCGGATACGATTCGGCGGGTGTAGCGCTTATTAACGGTAAAAAAATAGATACAAGTAAAACGGTAGAGCGTATCGGCAGTCTTAAGGCGGCAACCGATAACGGCAATGCGTTGTGCGGCAGCGTTGGTATTGGTCATACCCGTTGGGCTACCCACGGCGCACCCTCGGTAGAGAATGCGCACCCCCATTTAAGCGGTGATTCACGTTTTGCGGTGGTGCATAACGGTATAATAGAAAACTATGCCGAAATAAAGGCAGAGCTTATTTCGGAGGGCGTAGTATTCAAAAGTGAGACCGATACCGAGGTTGTACCGCATCTTTTGCAAAAATATTATAACGGTAATCTTGTTGAGGCAGTAAGGCTTGCGGTGTCGCGACTTGAAGGCTCTTTTGCTTTGGGAATTATTTGTACCGAGCATCCCGACACGCTTATTGCGGCAAGAAGCTTTAGCCCCCTTATAATCGGTCTTGGCGAGGGTGAAAATTATATCGCATCGGACGTTACCGCGATTATATCGAAAACACGCGATATTATTTATATTGATGACGGCGAGATTGCAGAGCTTACTTCGGGCGGCGTTACGCTTTTCGATAAGAATGGCGATGTTAAGGAATACACCGTATCGCACGTAAACTGGGA
>JAXJYT010000028.1:0-19759 GCA_036306845.1 Acutalibacteraceae bacterium
AATCCCTTTCAGCGTGCCAATTAAGAGGAATCAGTCCATAGGATTGGTTCCTCTTAATTTTTATGTGGAGAAAGGGATTCGAACAAGGAGGGAGCGCAAGCGGAAGAAAACAGTATAGTATACTGTTTTCGCCGACGTGGGCAACGAGCGTTAGCGAGGCGATAGCACACGATAGTGTGCGGAAAAATCCCTTTCAGCGTGCCAATTAAGAGGAATCAGTCCATAGGATTGGTTCCTCTTAATTTTTATGTGGAGAAAGGGATTCAAACAAGGGCGGTTTGCCATAAGGCAAATTGCAACCTTCCTCATCAGAGGGAGGCGGAAATTGAAACACTATTATATATTCTAACTTTTTATCTTACTAAGCGCGCCTTTTTCGAGTCTTGACACCTGTGCCTGACTGATGCCTATTTCCTCGGATACCTCCATCTGTGTTTTACCCTGCATAAAACGTAGGTTTAATATATTCTTTTCACGCGGTGTAAGATTTTTAATTGCTTCCTTTAAAAATATTTCATCAAGCCAATTACTGTCGCTGTTGTTATCCCCTATCTGGTCAAGCACATATATCGTATCGCCGCCATCAGAATAAACGGGGTCATAAAGTGACATCGGCTCTACCACACTTTCAAGCGCTATTACAACATCTGCGCGAGGAAGCTCTAATGCGGCGGCTATCTCGCTCACAGTTGGCTCCTTTTGATTCTTGGCGGTGAGTTGTTCCCTTATCTGCATAGCACGATATGCAGTATCCTTTATTGAACGGCTTACCCTTATAGAATTATTGTCGCGCAGATACCGCCTGATTTCACCAATAATCATCGGAACGGCGTATGTGGAAAAGCGCACGTTCTGGCTTATATCAAAATTATCTATCGCCTTGATAAGCCCTATGCAACCGACTTGAAAAAGGTCATCGGGGTTTTCTCCCCTGCCTGCAAAGCGTTGCACCACACTTAAGACTAACCGCAAATTTCCGTTTATCAGTTCATCACGAGCATTACTGTTACCGCCTTTAACCTTTAAAAGCAATTCTTCCTTTTCTTTTTCCTTTAAAAGCGGCAGTTTTGCCGTGTCAACACCACATATTGAAACCTTGTTAGCGTACATAAAGGCACCTCCCATATTACTAATAGGAGTATTACCTATACACTGCGCTAATAAACCTTAAAAATATTTTTATGTTCGACAAAAAAGGCTTGTATTTTTAATTTTTTTGTTGTATGGGAAATTTCATATACCAAAAAGCGACACTGCTTGACAATTTATGACAAATGAAATATAATAAAATAAGCCTTGATAACGCGAGGTTATCAAGGCTTGGAGCTGAAGATGGGACTCGAACCCACGATCTGCTGATTACGAATCAGCTGCTCTACCAACTGAGCCACTTCAGCATTTGTACCATAGTATTATAACAATTATAAATAATTAAGTCAAGGATTATTTGGGAGAATATTTATGAAGAAAGTTATAGCGCCTATCAACGAACGTATCAGAATGTATCGGAATGCGGCAGGTTACACTCAGGAAGCTGCGGCGGAGGTACTTGGTATGAAAAAGAACACCTATGCTCATATGGAAAGATACGGTAATCCCACACCCGCACTTATACTAAAACTCGCACAATTATATAATGTTGATGTTAATATTTTGCTTTCAGGTCAAAAGCAGCACACTAAAACAGAATCCCCAAACACCTCCGACAAACCCGAACCACCTACTCGTTTTTCGGATTATGATAAGCCGCTAATTAACAATTCATCCGATATACTTACGGCAACCGAAAAAAGTGTAATCGGCGGTTTCAGAGCTTTAAAGCCAGACCAAAAGCGACAAATTATTGAGCTGATTAACACGATGCGCGAAAAGAACAAAAAGGATTTATTTGAAGGCAAATAAAAAAGATGGTATCGACTGTATAGTTGATACCATCTTTTAATTTTAAATAGTGGCCGCAATTACTGCCTTTATTGTATGCATACGGTTTTCGGCTTCATCGAACACGATTGACTGTTCGCTTTCAAATACCTCTTCGGTAACCTCCATACAGTCGATGCCGAACTTTTCGTATATTTCTTTACCAATCTTGGTATCAAGGTTATGAAACGCGGGCAAACAATGCATAAATCGGCACTGCGAACCTGCGTTATCCATAAGAGCTTTGGTAACACGATACGGTGAAAGCTCGCGGATACGCTCGGTCCAGACGCTATCGGGCTCACCCATAGAAACCCAGACGTCAGTATAAATAACGTCGGCGTTTTTAGTAGCAAGCATCGGGTCCTCAATAAACTCGATTACAGCCCCCGTTTGCTTTGCGATTTCCATACATTCTTCGACAAGCTTATCATCGGGAAAATACTTTTTGGGCGCACAAGCTACAAAGTGCATACCCATTTTAGCGCATCCGACCATAAGTGAATTACCCATATTATATCTTGCATCACCCATATAAACGAGTTTTTTATCCTTAAGTCCACCGAAATGCTCACGGATTGTAAGAAAATCGGCTAAAATCTGTGTCGGATGAAACTCGTTTGTAAGACCGTTCCATACGGGTACACCCGCATACTTTGAAAGTTGTTCAACAATTTCCTGACCAAAGCCGCGATACTCAATACCGTCGTACATTCTTCCAAGAACACGTGCAGTATCGGCTATACTTTCCTTTTTGCCGATTTGTGAGCCCGTAGGGTCGAGATACGTGCAACCCATACCTAAATCGTAAGCGGCAACCTCAAACGCGCAACGTGTACGCGTGCTTGTTTTCTCAAATATCAAGGCTATGTTTTTGCCCTCACAAATGCGATGCGCTACACCTTTTTTCTTTTTATCCTTTAAATCGGCGGCAAGATTTATTAAATACTCTATTTCCTCCGTAGAAAAATCAAGCAGCTTTAAAAAGCTTTTTCCCTTTAAATTCACGATAACGCCTCCTTAATAACCGATATTGCTTCCTTTAAATCATCAAATGAAATGTTAAGTGGCGGGAGCAGTCGCACCTTATCCTTTGCGGTAAGGCACAAAACACCCTTTTCACGTGCCAAGGCGACAACCTCTGCTGCACTTTTTTGCGGTTTAATACCTATCATAAGACCCATACCGCTCATTCCTTCAACACCTGTAACAGATGAAAGCTCATTGAAAACGTACTGACTTTTTTCACGTACACTATTGAGAAAATCATCAGTCAAACGGTTTATAACCGAAAGCGCCGCGGCGCAACATACGGGATTACCGCCATAGGTGGAACCGTGGTCACCGAAGCCTAACACGTTTTGCACTCTTTCTCCAAGAAGGGCCGCGCCAATCGGCAATCCGCCACCCAAACCCTTTGCGGTTGTAACTATATCGGGTTTTATATTAAAATTCATATACGCGTAAAGCTTTCCGGTTCTGCCGTTGCCAGTTTGCACTTCATCTATAATAACAAGAAAATTCTTTTCAACGGACAACTTATATACGCCTTCTATAAAATCCTTATCGAGCGCTATTACGCCGCCCTCTCCCTGAACACATTCGAGCATAACTGCGGCAACCTTATTTTGTTCAACCGCCAACCTTAATGCTTCAAGGTCATTTGCGGGTGTATGTATAAAGCCGTTAGTCAAAGGTTTGAAAAGCTCGTGATAATGCGCTTGTCCCGTTGCGGCAAGGGTTGTAAGCGTTCTGCCGTGAAAACTGTTTTCAAGCGTGATTATATTGTAATATTCCTCACCCTTATTTTTGGAGGCATACTTTCTTGCGACCTTAATGGCACACTCATTAGCCTCTGCCCCTGAGTTTGAAAAGAACACCTTTTTCATACCTGTTTTTTCACACAGTGCCTTTGCAAGTAAAGCGCAAGGCTCGGTATAATACAGGTTAGATGTATGTTGAATTTTATTTATTTGCTCAACAATAGCCGATTTCCACTCACTGTCGTTAACGCCAAACGCGGTAACGCCAATACCTGAGCCCATATCAATATATTCCTTGCCGTTTATATCGGTATAGCGAGCACCGTTACCCGATACAACCTCTATAGGAAAGCGGTTGTAGGTATTAGCAACATATTCCTTATCTATTGAAACAAAACTCATACTAATCACCTAAAACCATCGTACCTGCACCCTCATCGGTGAGAAGTTCCATAAGTATCGAATGCGGAACACGACCATCCATTATAACAACGTTTTTAACACCCTTTTCGATTGCCTTAACACAACAGTCAACCTTTGGTATCATACCGCCCGAAATAACACCTTCATTTTTCAAATCCTTTATATCCGAAAGCGTTACGTGCGGAATAAGCGTTGACGGATCATCCTTATCGTGAAGAATACCTGCAATATCGGTCATCATTATAAGGCGGTCGGCATCCAGTGCGCCCGCAATAAATGCCGCGGCAGTATCACCATTTATATTATAGGCATTGCCCTCTTTATCACATCCTATTGTGGATACAACAGGGATATAGCCCTTTTCAAGCAGGTCAATTACAGGATCAATATTGACACTTGTAATCTCACCTACGTAACCTAATTTCTCATTTTTGATTTTGGATTCAATCAGTCTGCCATCCATACCCGAAATACCCATGGCCTTACCGCCCTTCATTTCAAGAAGGTTTACAAGAGTCTTATTAACCTTGCCCGCAAGTACCATTTGAACAATGTCTACCGTTTCCTTATCGGTAACACGAAGACCGTCTACAAATTCGGGTTTTTTACCGAGTTTATCCATTAGCTCGCTGATTTCGGGGCCTCCGCCGTGAACTAAAACAACCTTAACACCGATAAGCCACAGAAGCACGATATCTTCCATAACCTGTTGCTTAAGGCTTTCGTTAATCATGGCGTTACCGCCGTATTTTATAACAACGATTTTACTGTTATATTTCTTAATATACGGTAGCGCTTGTGTTAAAACCTCCGCGCGCTCGGCATTAGAAAAATGATTTTCCATTATATTTTTCCTCACAATTAAACTTTTAAGTTCTGTAATCACCGTTGATTTTCACATAATCATAGGTAAGGTCGCAGCCCCAAGCGGTAGAGCTATACTCACCGCTTCCGAGTGATACTAAAATTTCTATTTCTTTTTCAAGCAGAATTTCCTTTGCGATTTCTTCCGAAAAATCAACGCCTGCGCCATCCTTGCAAACAAGGATTGTACCCTTTGCCGATTTAAAGGAAACGTCGATTTTATTAACGTCAACCGAAGCACCGCTATAACCGATAGCGCAAAGCACCCTGCCCCAGTTTGCATCGGCGCCGAACATTGCCGCCTTCAAAAGACTTGAGCATATAACGCTTTTAGCAACCGTTTTAGCTATATCAAGACTCTTAGCGCCGTCTACCTTGCATTCGAGCAGCTTTGTGGCGCCCTCGCCATCGCCCGCAATCATACGGCAAAGACCTACTGTTACAGTATTAAGTGCCTTCATAAATGTATCAAAGTCATCGCCGCATTCGGTAATGGCAGTATTGCCTGCCGCACCGTTTGCAAGCACCGTTACCATATCGTTGGTAGAGGTATCACCGTCGATACTTATCATATTAAACGTGTTGGCAATATCACCCGAAAGAGCTTTCGAGAGCATTTCCGAAGATATTGCGACATCGGTTGTGATAAACACGAGCATAGTTGCCATATTGGGATGTATCATACCGCTACCCTTGGCTATTCCGCCTATGTGGCAGGTTTTACCGTCCAAGGTAAACTCGACCGCAATCTGCTTATCAACGGTATCAGTAGTCATTATAGCCTCTGCCGCATATGTACTGCCATCGTAGCTTAAGCCGTTCGCCAATTCTGAAATACCGTTTTTAATAGGTGTTATATCAAGCGGTTGACCGATAACACCCGTTGATGCTACAACAATATCATTTGCATCAATATTCAATGCATCGGATACAAGCGCGCTCATTTGCTCGGCAATCTCAATTCCATTAGCATTGCAGGTATTTGCATTACCGCTGTTGCATATTACAGCTTGCGCGATACCGTTTGCAATATGATTCTTAGTAACCGTAAGCGGCGCGCCCTTTACAAGATTTGTAGTATAGACCGCGGCAGCATTAGCGATACTGTCGCTAACGATCAGCGCTAAATCCCTTTTTGTTCTGTTTTTACGGATACCGCAGTGTATACCGTACGCCTTAAAGCCCTTTGCGGCGCAAACACCACCGTTAATTAATTTCATCATAATCCTCCAACAACGAGCCCCGTTTTTTCATCAACGCCCATAAGAATATTCATATTTTGTATAGCAGAGCCCGAAGCACCCTTACCAAGATTATCATACCGTGCAACAAGAATAATTCTATCCGCGTTGCCGTGTACCGAAATCTGCATATCATCGCGACCTTCAAACGCCGCCGCAGAGAGAAATCCACCCTCTTCCGCACCGTCGGCAAAGGACACTAATCCCTTACTGTAATAAGCTTTATAGATTTCGGATATATCCTTAACGTTTGCCTTTATATCCTTGGCAAATATCGGTACAGTAACCTCCATACCGCTATAAAAATCCGCCACTATGGGACAAAACAGAGGCTCCATACCGATACCCGACATTTGCTTCATTTCGGGTAAATGTTTATGCGACTGTGATATTCCGTACTGTCGCGGTGCCTTATAAAGCACGGGAAGCTCATCCGACTCATACTCGGCAATCATTTTCTTACCGCCGCCCGAATATCCCGTAATCGAAAAACAGGAAAGCGCCATATCGGTGCTCAACACACCCGCATCGATAAGCGGTGTTACAAGCGCTATAAATCCACTTGCATGGCAACCCGGATTGGCTATTCTTTTGGATTTAATAATTTTATCATATCCGCCCCGTATTTCAGGAAAGCCGTATACCCATTCGGGATTAACGCGGTGCGCGGTAGACGTATCTATAACTGCCGTATTCCCGTTTTTTATAAAGTTGACCGCTTCGCGCGCGGCATCATCTGGCAGACACAAAAATACAATATCCGCCGAATTTATAGCATCACTGCGTGCATAAGAGTCTTTACGAAGCTCTTCGGGCAGTTTTATAAGCTTTATATCACTGCGGTTTTCAAGCCGCTCAAAAATGCGCAAACCTGTAGTTCCTGCGCTTCCATCAATAAAAACACTTGTCATAATACACTCAACTGCCCGACTGCAAAGCCGGGCAGAATATCCTTAATTTATTATTTTTTACCGTCAACCATAGCCTGAACCTTAATCGGTAATCCGTAAAGGTTGATAAAGCCAGCAGAATCCTTTTGGTCATAATCACTCTCACCAAAGGTTGCGATTTCCTCGCTATAGAGTGAATAATCACTCCAGATACCTGCCTTAATAATGTTACCCTTATAAAGCTTTAGCTTAACCTTACCCGTAACCTTTTCTTGTGTCTTATCAACAAAAGCGGCAAGTGCTTCGCGAAGCGGTGTAAACCACTGACCGTTGTATACAAGCTCGGCATAGGTAATGGCAAGTCTTTGTTTTTCGTGCAAGGTCATCTTGTCAAGGCAAATGCTCTCAAGAGCCTCGTGTGCTCTATAGAGAATTGTGCCGCCGGGGGTTTCGTAAACACCACGACACTTCATACCAACAAGACGGTTTTCAACAATATCAATAATACCGATACCGTTCTTTCCGCCAAGCTCATTAAGCTTTAAAATAATATTTTTAGCAGACATCTTTTCGCCATCTAAAGCTACGGGCACACCTTGCTCAAAATCAAGGGTTACATATGTAGGTACATCGGGTGCCTTAAAGGGAGAAACACCCATTTCAAGGAAGCCTTCCTTATCGTATAAAGGCTCATTTCCTGTATCCTCAAGGTCCATACCCTCATGAGAAAGGTGCCACAGGTTCTTATCCTTTGAGTAGTTTGTTTCACGGTTTATCTTAAGCGGAATATTGTGTGCCTCGGCATACTCAATTTCCTCTTCACGTGATTTAATATCCCACTCACGCCAAGGCGCGATTATAGGCATATTAGGTGCAAAGTGCTTTATTGTAAGCTCAAAACGAACCTGATCGTTACCCTTACCCGTGCAACCGTGACAGATAGCATCTGCACCCTCCTTTATAGCTATATCAACAAGGCCCTTTGCGATGCAAGGACGTGCATGGCTTGTACCTAAAAGATAATCCTCATATATAGCACCCGCCTTAACGCAAGGAATAATATAATCATCAACGTATTCTTCGGTTAAATCAAGCACGTAAAGCTTTGAAGCGCCCGTTTTGATTGCCTTTTCTTCAAGACCCTCAAGCTCGTCCGCCTGACCTACATTACCCGAAACCGCTATAACCTCACAGTTATTGTAATTTTCCTTAAGCCACGGAATTATAATAGAGGTATCAAGACCGCCCGAATAGGCAAGTACAACCTTTTTAATATCCTTCTTATCCATTTGAATTTCCTCCCAAGTTTTGATTAAATATGCAAACTATTATATGCCTGTTATGGCTATTTGTCAAGTATTTTTCTCATAAATATTCATAATTTTCGTTTTTTATGCATAATTTATGCATATTTTGTGCCGGTATGCATTTTTATATAATTTTCATCACTTCGCGAAGCTCTTTTATCTCATAAGTAGGAGTATATTTTGCCACTTCACCCGAAGTATTAAACCAACAGGTGTCAAGTCCCGCATTTATACCGCCTAATATATCAGATGACATTGAATCACCGATTACAAGGATTTTACTTCTATCCTTTTCGGGTGAATTAGTCATAACATAATCAAAATATCGCTTATCAGGCTTCTGATAGCCTGCATCCTCGGATACGATAACATAATCAAAATATTTATTAAGACCCGATGCATTTATACGCTTATACTGTGTAAAGGAAACGCCGTTCGTAGTAGCGCATACAGTATAGCCTTTTGACTTTACATACTCTAAAACCTCGATAGCTCCGTCCATTAAATCGTGACCTTCAGATAAAAATACAAAGTAATCCTTTGCCATTTGTTGCGGGTCACCCGATTCGCCCAATGCTTCAAGCAGACTACCGAAACGTCCCGCATAAATTTCATCCTTTTTGATTTCACCGCGCTCAAAGCGTTCCCACCAACTACGGTTAATCGCCGAATACAGTGTCGCAATCTCATCGTTGCAGGGAAGCTTATGTAGTACAAGCAGCTTATAAATTGCCTTATGCTCACTTGCAAGAAAATCGAGCAGCGTATTATCAAGGTCAAAATAGATGGTTGTATATTTCATAGCTTTTCGGCTAACTCCTTAATATATTTTTTAAAATCGTTGCCGATTTCATTATGGTTAAGTGCCGTTTCTACGTTGGCTTTTAAAATGCCGAGTTTATTACCCATATCATAGCGTGTGCCGCTAAATTCTACACCAATCATACCGTCACGGCACGCCATACGGCGCATCGCATCAGTAAGCTGAAGCTCACCACCCGCACCGACCGGTGTTTCCTCTAAAATAGAGAAAATTTCGCTATCAAGCACACATCTGCCTAAAATTGCATAGTTTGTAAACTTTTGATCTAAGGTAGGCTTTTCTATCATATCGGTAACCGAAAATTCGTTACCGCCAATGCTTTCAGCTTTAAGTGAGCAGTATTTCACAACATACTCATCGCTAACTTCCTTAATGCCGACCACACTCTTATTGTGCTTTTCATAAGCCGTGCAAAGCTCAGCTATTGCGGGAGTTTCACCTATTATAACGTCATCGCCGTAAAGGACAGCAAACGGCTCACTTCCTACAAATTCCTTTGCACGAAGCACTGCATCACCCAGACCGCGCGTTTGCTTTTGTCTTATAAAGTATATATTTGCAAGATTTGCAGTACGGCGAAGTTCATCTAAAATATCGGTTTTACCACGATTTTCAAGCATAGTCTCAAGCTCAAGTGAATAATCAAAATGGTCCTCAATTATACCCTTGCCACGATTCGTTATTATAAGTATATCGGTAATACCTGCGGCTACTGCCTCTTCTACTATGTACTGAATTGCAGGCTTATCAACAATGGGAAGCATTTCCTTGGGCATTGCCTTTGACGCGGGTAAAACACGTGTACCAAGTCCCGCCGCGGGTATAATTGCTTTTCTAATTTTCATACAAAAAACTCCCGTTTGAATTTTTAGTTATTAAATAAGATTTGGTATCAATTCAAAAATCGTTTGCGCAACGTAAAGTAGGGCGATACCAAGCGCTAACATTCCGCCCGAAGCGCCGCCTATAGCCGAAAGACCTACACTATAATACCGCGGGTCAATACCGCAGCTACGGTATTTATAGATTCGGCGCGTTACGTATTCGCAATACCAATAAAGCGCGAACATACCTGCTATTACTCCCGTTGCAACGTCAACGACATCTGTAATAGCTGTAGCGATGTAGCTTTCAGTACCGATATTATTACCTAAATCACCGATAAGACCCAAGAAATCAAATCCGTTTTCGTTAACGTTTTCTTCGATAATTGTTTCTATTTTACCTGTATCCAACATAAATGAATCGCGGTTTAAACACGCCGTTGTGCCGCCGGTAAGTATACCGATTGCGACTAATATAAGGGCAATTTTATACATCTTACGGTAGAAAAACCAAATTGCCGCGCCCAAAGGACCAAACAAAAAGCCCAGTATTGCAGGTGGCCAACACCAACTAATTTTTGACTGTGTAAGCTTCATTTTGCAGAATTTAGGATAAATATCACGCGATTTTACACCGATAAATGCCGAAATTTCTTCACGTGGTATATCGTTTATGCTATCAAGCGTAAATGGGTTGTTTGAATCGGATTTTGTTTCGGTTTTATACTGATATGCGGTATTTCCCTCTGTGCGCCTTCCCGCAAAATTATCGATAACGGGTTCCGACTTTGGCGACTCAGTATCATCTATAAGCTTAAAACCGCAATTTTTACAATAAGCGTATTCCGGCTCATTAGACGTTCTGCATTCAGGACAAATTCTGTTATTCATAAGGCTTGCCTCCTGTAAAAATTAGATGCCAAAAATTATTAAAAATACACGCGGTAAATACTGCACTATCGCCCATCCTATCAAAAGAGCAATAAGACTTACACCGCCTTTAGAGCGAAAATCTTCCTCTAAATCAACACTTTCTTGCTTAATGTGGCTAACCGTATCAATGGTATGGTTACGATACAGTAAATCACCAAACATACCGCAAAGGAAGGAAAACACAATATTAAGCAGACCGCCTATAGCAGCCAAGGCAATTACCGAAACTCCGATTGATTCAATATTCTCCGCAATAAGTCTGCTTATTTCCATATAACCGCCCGTAAGGTCAAACTGAACGATAGCACGGTTAAAAGGAATTGAAAACAGTGACAATGCCACCGAAATGGCACCCGCTAATCCACCCAGAGCATACATTTTACGGGATAAAAACCAACCGCACGGAAATATAAACGCCAACCAGTTCCACGATAAATGCTTACCGCCGCGCATCGCCGCAAATTTAGGAATATATCGGTGCGTGTTTGAAAGAACGAAGCGCTTGGCTTCATCGGCAGTGACGCCCTGCCCTAAATCCATATCCGCGGGGACGCCGCCCAAAAAATCGAAACGAACGTACTTTCCACCCATTTTAGTAACGTTAGGCGTAGCACAGTCGGGACACGCATCGGCATTGCGGTCATACTCCTCACCGCACATACCGCATTGAACGGTATCAGTATGGAGTGTTGGCGGTACCTCCTCAATAATCGGAGGCTCCTCCTTTTCTATACGCTTGTACTGATCAGCGGTACCGTGAAGGTGTTCCAATGCGCAACGGCCCACACTTTGATAACAGTCCCTATGATGCGGTGCTCCGCAGGTTGGACAAAACACCAAATCATCCTCATTAAAAAGATAGGCGCCGCAAACGGGACACTTTTCGCCCTCTACATTAAAGCTCATACACAAACTCCTAAATAATCTTCTATTTTAGAAAATACGGTATTAAAGTACTCTTTACCGTAATTATGATACATACCTTCATCTATCATTTCGCAAAGCCGCTCGCGCGTTACCCAGCGCGCCTCCGCAACCTCACTTTTTTGTAAAACAAGAGCGTTTTCGGGTGTATCGGTCGTAATAACCCAAACGTCTACAAGCGAATTCCGACGCTTGATACGTGTAAGCTTTTTAAGGGTGTTTTGGTCACCCTTGATGCCAAGCTCCTCAAAAAGCTCACGCTGAGCGGCAGCGAAAGAGTCCTCACCCGCTATAGCGGCGCCACCCGTAGCCGCCCATTCCCCAGGCATAAGCTTTTTGCTTTGTGCCCTGCGTTGAATAAGAAAGCGACCCGTGCTTGATACTATCCATATATGCACCACAAGGTGATACTCCCCCGCTTTAAGCGTGTTTCCGCCGCGAACGGTTTGTCTGCCTGTAGCAGTGCCGTCAGATCTTAATATATCCCACTTCTCTATTGACATTAATACTTCTCCACAACCTCGCCACGATTTTTATAGATGCTGTTTTCTTTAACAACACCCCTTACCGAAGACAAGGGATAAATATTTGAATTTTTACCTATAATTGTACCGGGATTCAGTACGCTACCGCATCCAACCTCTACAAAATCACCCAGTATAGCGCCGAATTTTTTAAGTCCGGTTTCGATAACCTCTCCCTCACCCTTTACACAAACAAGGGTTTTATCCGATTTAACGTTAGATGTTATAGAGCCTGCGCCCATATGAGAGCGGAAACCCAAAATAGAATCGCCGACATAGTTATAATGCGGCACCTGAACATTGTCAAAAATAATAACGTTCTTAAGCTCTGTCGAATTACCTACAACCGCACCCTTACCGACAATGGCGTTGCCACGGATGAAGGCGCAGTGACGAACCTCGGCACCCTCATCAATTATACAAGGGCCCGTAATTGATGCGGTTTCTGCCACGCGCGCGGACTTTGCAATGAAAACATTTTCACCGTATTCATAAAACTTATCACGCGGAAGTTTAGGAATAAGCTCTTTGATGAAATTGCTTATTTTAGGAAGCACCTCAAACGGATAAACACAATCGCTAAAAACGTCTGCAGCTATTGTGTTTTCAAGGCTAAAGAGGTCGTTAATCTTAATTTTCATAAAGACACCCCATTTTTTTAATATACTATATAATTATATCATTAGTATGAACTTTTTTCAACATTTATAATTTTACTATTGTAAATATTTTAAATATGTATTATAATGGTACTATGATGCATATTGTGTCGTGCGAATGAGCGGGTCCTATGCGATGGGAGGCCGTGAACCATGTCAGGCGGGGAACCGAGCAGCATTAAGCAGTTTATCCCGTGCGCGTAGTAAATCGGTTCATTCGTACGACACAGTATGCAACTTTTTTAAAGGGGTGATTATATGGCATATCAGGCATTGTACCGTAAATACCGTCCGCAACGCTTTTCCGATGTTGTAGGACAAGAGCATATAACCGTTACGCTTCAGAATGAGCTTCGTGAGGGTAAGATTGTTCACGCTTATCTTTTCACGGGTACGCGCGGAACAGGTAAAACCACCTGTGCTAAAATTTTGGCAAAAGCAATTAATTGTCCGTGTCTTATAAACGGTGACCCTTGCTGTGACTGCGATATGTGCCGTGCCGTAGCAAACGAAGAAATTACCGACATTGTTGAAATCGATGCCGCATCAAATAACGGCGTTGATTATATTCGTGAGCTTCGTGAGCAGGTTGCCTTTGCACCCGCGGCGGCAAAATACCGTGTTTATATAATTGACGAGGTGCATATGCTCTCCACATCTGCCTTTAATGCACTTCTTAAAACGCTTGAGGAACCGCCCGAGCACGTTGTATTCATACTCGCCACTACTGAGGTGCACAAGCTTCCCGCAACAATTCTTTCGCGTTGTCAACGCTTTGATTTCCGCAGAATTGACAGTGAAAAAATATGCGAACGCCTTCAGTATATCGCGGGACTTGAAGGACTGACACTTCAAGATGATGCCGCAACGCTTATAGCTTCGGCAGCGGATGGCGGTATGCGTGATGCATTATCGATTCTTGACCTTTGCGCTTCAAGCAACAATGTAATTACCGAAGATACTGTGGCAAGCGTTTGCAGTATGGCAGGTAACGATTATCTTATAAAAATGGCAGATTTCATCAAAAGGCGTGATTCCGAAGCGGCTTTAACACTCATTGATGAACTGCATAATTCATCGGTAGATATGTTAAGACTTCTTACCGAGCTTACAAATCATTACCGTGATTTAATGGTAATAAAAACTGTTAAGTCGAATAAGAAGCCTATCTTGTGTTCCGCCGCAAGACTTGCCGAGCTTGAACGCTTGGCTTCCGACCTTGATATAAAGGAAATCATGTGCATTTTGTCGGTTTTACAGTCGGCGTTTGCGGGTATGCAAACAGGTAACCGCCGTTGTGAAATGGAAATGACTGTAATAAGACTTTGCCATCCCGAAATCCGTTTGGATTTAAATTCACTTGAAATGCGAATTGCCGCGCTTGAAAAAGGCGGTGTAAAGGCTACCCCTACTTCCGCAAAAGTTGAGATTGAGAAGGCAGCACCAACTGTACCGGTAGTTGAGGATAAACCGATAGCACCTATAGAAAACGACAACGGTGATATAGATGAAATTCCGTTACCCGAAGCGCCCGCAGAAGAAGCGCTTCCTGATGTGATTGAGCAGCCGTCTACCGCTACGGTAGCAGACGGCGCATTGGAGCGTTGGGATGATATTTTATCAATACTTCGAAAAACATGTCCCCTTATTGCCGGTGTATTACAGGGCTCTAAAGCATATATAAGCGGTGACCGATTGCTTATTGACACACAAAATTCACAGTTCCGTACAATGTTTAACGGCTCTAATCCGATTTACAGAAACTCTATACGGAATGCCGCCGAGCAGGTGCTTGGTGTATCATATAAGCTTGGTCCATACCGTAAGGCAACAACAGAAGCCTCGGTTGACCCGCTTGCCGCGTTTGCGGAAAAATTAAAGGCATTAGAAGAAAAATAATTTTAGGAGAATATATTTATGAAGGTAAGAATCCCTAATTCCGGCGGTCCCGGAAATATGAATCAGATGATAAAGCAGGCACAGAAGATGCAGGAGGATATGGCGGCGCTTCAGGAGGATCTTGAGGCACGCGAATACACTGCAACTTCGGGTGGCGGTATGATAAGCGTTACAGTTGACGGCAAGCATTTTATAAAGAATATTAAAATCAATCCCGATGCAGTAGACCCCGAGGATCCCGAAATGCTTGAGGACCTTATCACTGTTGCTGTGAACGAGGCTATTTCTAACGCTTCAAAGAATGCAGAGGAAGAAATGGGCGCTATCACAGGTGGACTTAATCTGCCCGGTATGTTTTAATTATGAACTATAACATAGTACCGCTTAACGAGCTTGTAAATCAGTTTTCACGCCTTCCGGGCATTGGTAAAAAAACGGCGCAGCGTTTGGCGTACAGTATTTTAGAGCAACCGCCTGAACGCGCAAAGCAATTTGCCGAAGCGCTTGTAAACGCGCGTGAAAAGATACATTTTTGCAAAAACTGTCAAGCCCTTACAGATTTAGAGGTTTGTCAGATTTGTGATAATCCTGCGCGCGACCACACTACAGTATGTGTTGTAGAGGAACCGCGCGACGTTATGGCATTTGAGCGCACGCGTGAGTTTTCGGGTATTTACCACGTTCTGCACGGGGTTATTTCCCCGCTTGACGGTATTACGCCCGACAAGCTTAAAATCAAGGAGCTTATGACACGATTGGCTTCGGGTGAAATAAAAGAGCTAATTATGGCAACCAATCCCACTGTTGAGGGTGAGGCTACCGCGAGCTATATTTCACGTCTTGTAAAGCCGATGGGCATAAAGGTTACACGCCTTGCTTACGGTATTCCTGTAGGTGGCGACCTTGAATATGCCGATGAATACACCCTTGCCCGTGCACTCGAGGGCAGAAACGAGATTTAGTATGGAACAAAAGAAGATTGACAGAATAAACGAGCTTGCACGCAAGCAAAAGTCCGAAGGACTTACCGAAGAGGAAAAAGCCGAACAATTTGCACTCCGCCGCGAGTATATTGAATCATTTAAGCGCAGTCTTACCTCTCAACTTGACAATATGTATATTGTAGATGAACAGGGCAACAAGAAAAAGGTGACACCGAAGCAATGAAGATAATCGTTACGGATTGCGCCACACTGCGCTATAATAATGACCTTTCACTTGATATATACGAAAATTTCGGTCAAGTAGAATATTACGAAAATCTTACACACGATGAGCTTTTGGAAAAGTGTATCGACGTCGATATAATTCTTTGCAACAAAACGCCCATTGACCGCGAGGTTATGGAAAAGGCTCAAAGGCTTAAATATATCGGTCTGTTTGCAACGGGCTATAATAATATTGACATTACTTGTGCTATTGAGCGTGGAATAACCGTTTGCAATGCGGGAAGTTATTCCACCAACGCCGTAGCGCAACAAGTTTTCGCCTATATTTTAAATCATTTTACGGCACTTACCGATTATAATGCGCACGTAAAGTCAGGCGGTTGGATACGCTCGGCAACGTTTTCGCAGTTGTGCTTTCCTACCGATGAGCTTGACGGTAAAAAAATCGGCATTATCGGCTTTGGAAGTATCGGTCAGAAGGTTGCAAGAATCGCACACGCGTTTGATATGCAGGTTTTAGTTTACACAAGAACCCCGCGCACCGCGGACGGTGTAAACTTTGTATCTTTTGATGAGCTTTTGACAAAGAGTGATATTGTAACGGTGCATTGTCCTTTAAATGCTCAAAGCGAAAAAATGTTCAACGCAGATACGTTCGGTAAGATGAAAAAAGGTGCGTTCTTTGTAAATACCTCACGCGGTGGTGTTTTGGACGAGCAAGCGCTTTTTGATGCATTAGAGAACGGTCAGCTTTCGGGTGCGGCAGTTGATGTTTTACAGTACGAGCCTATGCGCAGTGATTGCCCGTTACTTAACGCTAAAAACATAACAATCACACCGCATACTGCGTGGGCACCATATACCACAAGGCTCAGACTTGTACATTTAGTTTATGATAATATAAAAGCCTTTTTAAACGGCACACCACAGAACGTAGTATCTAAATAATATAAACCCCCGACATAACGTCGGGGGTTTTGTTCTATATTAGCGAAACAGGATTATTTCGCTTAACATATTCCATTATAGTATTTACGCATTGCGGCGGCATCCTCTGCCTGTGTACCGTCAGATTCGCAAATAAAGGTCGGACTGCAACCGTATTTTGCGGTAAGCTCCATTACAGGCTCAAAATCGGGACCGTAAACCGTATCTGCAAAGGTTAAATGCTTCTTTTCGCCGCCCGTCGTGTATTCTATCTTTGAAAAATGCGAATGGAAAGTCTTTAGTCTGTCATTTCCAAGTCGGTTTTCAATTGTTTTAAATACTGTTTCGTAATCGGAAATTGTTTTAAAGCATCCTAAATCACGGGCATTAAGATGACCGAAATCAATGCAAGGAATAAGGCGCTCATCAATAGTGCAAAGTGCCATTACCTCATCCAAAGTGCCAAGCTGATTAACCTTTCCCATAGTTTCGGGGCAAATGTGTATATGACCTAAATTCTCATTATCTAAAGCATCAAGCGCCTTTTTCATTGTATCAATGGCAAGCTCCAACGCATATTCACGAGTGATTTTGCCGCAAGAACCCGTGTGAACAACGATTCGGTTACCGCCCATTGCATTTACTGCGCGAGCCGATGATAAAATATAGTTAATAGAATTAAGGCGCTTCTCTTCCTCTACCGAGGACATCGATATATAGTAAGGTGCATGAAGTGAGAGTGTAATTCCCTTTTCACGTGCCTTTTCCCCTAACGCCGTCGCTTTATCAAGGCCAATATTTACGCCGCGACCGCACTGATATTCAAAGGCGTTAAGCCCCATTTTTTCAAGGTACTCGGGTACCTGTAGGCTATGCTTATAGCCCATTTTGGTAAAAGAAATTGAATTACCTGCAGGACCGAATTTTGCCGACATTCTATTCACCCACCTTTAAATCTTCTATTTTATATTTAGCGATTATTTTGTTTTCTAATTTACGGCGCACCTTAAATGACCAACCGTCTTCAAGCTTTATGAGGGTTAGCATTATTGTTTTTATACCAACAAGATTTCCGCCGATTATATCGGTAAAAATCTGGTCACCGACAATTGCCACGTTACTGCGCTTTTTATGAAGCCTTCTTACACCGCGAAGGTATCCGATAGGAAGCGGCTTACAACCAAGCGCAATAAACGGAAGACCTATTCTTTCGGCAAACGGCTTTATACGCTTTTTCTTGGAGTTTGAAAGCACAAGAAGCTCTATTCCACCATCCTGCATTTTCTTTATCCATTCAAGCAGACCGTCGATAAGCACGGTGCCGTGATGCGTTGACATAGTATTATCAACGTCCAAAAGCAGTGCGCTAATATTATATTCCGAAAGCAATTCTACCGTAATATCGGTAATGCGATTAAGTTTAACATCGGGTAATAAAATCATAAAATTCACCAACAAAAATTTTAAGGCGGTTGGAAAGCCCAACCGCCTTTTGAAAATCCGATAAATTAGCGGAACTTTCTCTTGCGAGCAGCTTCCGACTTCTTCTTACGCTTTACAGAGGGCTTCTCATAGTGCTCTCTCTTGCGAACTTCCTGAATAACACCATCTTTAGCGGTCTGACGCTTAAAGCGACGAAGCGCATTATCAAGTGATTCATTCTCTTTTACCTTAACCTGACTCATTACAATTCCCTCCCTCCGCAAAAGTGCAGGGGTTATACTTACAAAGTTCATTATACTATAAGTGCAACCCCTATGTCAAGAAGTTTTTAGAATAGTAAAATTTTACACGGACTCGTGATTTATTCCATCACGAGTGAACCTTCAAAATCCTCTGAAATCTCTTCTGCATCAACAGTTTCTTCAACGGGATTTATTTCAGGACACTTCATACCTGTACCGGCAGGAATAAGCTGACCGATAATAACGTTCTCCTTAAGACCGAAGAGCGGGTCAACCTTACCCTTAATTGCGGCTTCAGTGAGCACGCGGGTAGTTTCCTGGAAGGATGCGGCAGACATAAAGGATTCGGTAGCCAGGGAAGCCTTTGTAATACCAAGCAAGGTTGCTTTGTACTGTGCCTTGGTAAGACCTTCCTCACCAGCGTCAATGCGTGCCTGAACGGCGGCATTGGCATCGGCAATTTCCTTATATTCGTAGCTTACGTTCTGAAGCAGCTCTGTAGAGCCTGAATCAGTGATGCAAAGCTTACGCATCATCTGACGAACGATAACCTCAATATGCTTATCGTTGATGTCAACACCCTGTGTACGGTATGCGTTCTGAATTTCAGCAATAATATATTCCTGAACGGCTTCAGGACCCTGAGCCTCTAAAATATCCTGAGGATACTTAGCGCCAGGTACAAGAAGGTCGCCGGCATTTACATAATCACCGTCATTAACGAGTGTTCTTGAACCGTAAGGAACAACAATCTTATCCTCTGCCATCGTTTCTTCGTTATTGATAACGATTACGTTGCTCTTCTTCTCCTCTACCAAGCGAACGCGACCGGAAATCTTAGCGATAAGACCGCAATGCTTTGGACGACGCGCTTCAAAGAGTTCTTCAACACGGGGTAGACCCTGTGTAATATCTTCGGTAGATGCGATACCACCCGTATGGAAGGTACGCATTGTAAGCTGTGTACCGGGTTCACCGATAGAC